>JANOEM010000136.1:0-7034 GCA_031413195.1 Actinomycetes bacterium | reverse complement strand
TTGTAAAAATCTCGATACAACGAACGCAGGTCCGGCAGAGACATCGGACTCTTCAGTTTGCAGTAGGCGGTGCTCAGGACCCACCCGTGGCACGAGTTCTCGGGTGTGGGGGGTCGAGCGAAACCTGATCATCGAGACCGTTCAAAGCGTGCTCGACAAGGAGAGCTACCCGAACCTCGAATTCGTGGTCGTGGTGGACACAGTCACCCCGCCACTGGTGATCACCTCGCTCGAACGGTTGCTGGGCGACCGGCTGAAGCTGGTCTGGTTCCATCAGAAGTTCAACTTCTCGATCAAGATGAATCTTGGTGCAGCGCACGCGACGGGCGAACTGCTGTTCATGCTCAACGACGACATGGAGGTCATCACCCCCGACTTCCTCGAGACGTTGATCCCGATCGCGCAGGAGCCCGGAGTTGGCATGGTCGGCGCGAAGCTGTACTTTGCCGACGGCACGATCCAGCATGCCGGTCACGTGTACAACGGCGATCCGTACCACGCGATGTTCCGGTGGAGCCGCGAAGAACTCGGGCCGTCGGGCCTGCTGGTGGTCCAGCGTGAATGCATTGGCGTCACGGCGGCCTGTGCGCTGATGCGAACCGATGTGTTCGAAGAAGTCGGCGGGCTGACCCCGTTGTTGCACTCGAACTTCAACGACGTCGACTTCAGCATGAAGATCCGTGGCGCCGGCTACAACATCATCTGGACCCCGTATGTCGAGATGTACCACTTCGAGAGCCAGACCCGCGAGCCCACGCCGACCGAATACGAGCACATGGTGTTGCGCCATCGCTGGTCCGACAAGCTCTACGGCGACCCGTACTACAACCCGAACTTCGCGCCGTTCCGTGACGACTGGGTGGAACGCGCCCTGCGATGACCGTTTGCCTGATCGTGCCCGGCGGCCGCTGGGACCTGGCGCCGCTCGTGGCCGCGATCCGGGTCCATCGACCCGATCGGCCGATCGTTGCGGTGTGGTGCGGCGACCCGCATCGACGTCCCACTCTTCCCGCATCGATCGCGACGTGGTGCGACCGTGACCTCGACGCTCCATCCGCCGCCGGTTGGAACAGGTTGCTCGTCGGCATGGCTGAACGAACCTTTGAATGGGCGCGAACGGCCGCGGCGGTCGCCCGATTACTCGAAGACGGTGCGGGCGCTGTCACGGTGCTTCGGGTCGGTTCGGTCGCAGTTCTCGGTGATATCGACGCGATCAGTTGCGACGCGGCGATCACTCTGCTCCAGCGAGTGGACACCCCCCTTCCGCTCGATGGGCTGAGTCCTACTGAGGCAGATGTCGTCGAACTCGGTCGTTTCAGCACCGTGGTCGCCCAATTCAGCGACGCTGCCCAGCCTGCGCTGCGATGGTTCGCCGAACATCTCGTTGCCGACGCCGGATCCGGATCCGAGGTCGGGCCGTGGTTGCAGCGGATGGCCGAACTGTTCGAGTCCGACGTCTTTGCATCGGCGGTCGTCGCTGCGGCTGGTTGGCCTCATCCGCCCGTTTCGACCCCTGCCGTGCTCGACCTCGATCACATCGATCGGGGCGAGCCGTGGCACGTCGGTTTCGGCAACACGCCGGCAAGGCTTCGACTGTCAGATGATCTGGCGTTGGCCGCGGCTGTGGGCGAAGGTTGGCGTCACTGCACCGGAGCGCCCGAATCCGTGCGGCTCCCGGGTGCAATCCCCGTTGCCGGGCCGGTACGAGCCTTGATGAGCAGAGCGCTTCGCGCGCACGCAGCCGGCACCGGCGATCTGCCCCCCGAACCTCTCGGTCCGGACAACTCGGCGTTCACGAACTGGCTCGAACAGTCGGAGCCGTCCGGCGTCGACATCGGTCGCTACTGGCTCGAGGTGCGCGAGCAGCGATCAGACTTGCAGGCGGCCTTCCCCCAGCCGCAGGCGGCAGACGCTTCCGCCTACCTCCAGTGGGCGGATGCAAGTTGGCGGCTCGAGGATCGACCAGCCGTATTGCGCGGTTACGCGGGCGCGACATTTGCAGATCCGCTTGCCGGTGACCCGCTGCATGCGATCGAATCGACCGGCTTCGATCCGACAGGCATCAACGTGCTCGGCTACCTCGACTTCGATCAGAGCCAGGGCCACATCGCCCGCCAGGTCGTCGCCGCGCTGCAGGCCGCAGATGTTCCCGTTGCCTCGCTCAATCACCATCGCTCGCTGGGGTCGAAACGGCCGACGCCCGTCGCCGGCGATCGCAAAGCCCGATACGCAACGAACCTGGTGGTGGTCAACGCCGATCAGTTCCTGTTTGTCGAAGCAGATCACGGGCAGTCACTGCTTCGTGGTCGTCATACGATTGCGTATTGGTTCTGGGAGCTCGAGCACGTACCCGCGGCGATGGTTCGAGCAATCGATCATGTCGACGAGATCTGGACGGGTTCGCAGTTCGTCGCCGATGCGTTCTCGGCAGTGACCGACAAGCCGGTTCGCTGCGTGCCGCTGCCGGTCGCCGAGCCACGGCCGTCATCGCGGACCCGAACCAGCTTCGGGATCGACGACGATCGATTCGTCTTCCTGACGACGTTCGACCAGTTCAGCGTTCCGGAACGGAAGAACCCGTTTGGCGTGATCGACGCCTTCAGCAACGCGTTTGCCGATGGCGAAGGTCCGCTGCTGTGGATCAAGACCATGAACGGCACACGCGGCTGGCGCAACCACGAGCGACTGCTGCTGGCCGCATCGCAGCGCAGCGACATCGTCGTATGGGACGAACATCTCTCCCGCCCGGATCAGATGGCCGTGCTGGCGGCTGCCGACTGCCTCGTTTCGCTACATCGATCAGAGGGCCTTGGGCTGCATTGCGCGGAGGCGATGTGGTTGGCGAAGCCCGTGATCGCGACCCGCTATTCGGGCAACCTCGACTTCATGGACGACTCGTGCGCCGCGCTGGTCGGCTACGACATGGTGCCGGTCCGTCATGGTGAGGGCATCTACCCGGACGACGCGACGTGGGCAGATCCGCACGTCGAAGAAGCCGCAGCATGGATGCGGCGCCTCGTCGACGAACCCGGCCTCGCTGCCGATCTCGGCCGACGGGCGCGTGATCGAATGCAATCACAGCCCACCGCCGCAGAATCGGGCCGCTCGATGGCACGACTCGCCGGACTCGAACACAGCATCACTCGCGACAACAAAGGATGACTCGTATGTCGATCAAAGGCCAAGCAGCATGGATCGTGAAGGGCGCCACGACGACCGACGCGGCGCTGCAGCAACTGGGTGCCGATCTCCGCGACCTGCAGCAGAAGGTGGACCGGGTCTCCGCTGCCGTCGACCAGCTCAGTGCGCAGGTCGCAGCGGGCACGAATCGCGTCGACATCGAACGGCTCGACTCGTCGGTGGCAGAGATGCGCCGTCAGCTTCGAGATGTGACCGACGATCTGGGTGACCGCCTCGGCGCGGTATCGGCATTCATCGAGTCGACCCGCTGAACCTCTCTCGGTGGCGGCCTGATGGATGATCTTCGTCCCACCCGGGTGGGACGAAGATCATCCATTGGGGCCCCTGGGACGCAGATCATCCAACAGGGTTTGGACCGTGTGCGGTGAGTGATCAGCGTTCGGCGCAGAGCAGGATGCTCGGACCGTTGACGTGGTCGACGGCTTCGCCGAGGACGGTGATACGGGCGAAACCGAGGTCGCCGAGAACTGTCATCAAGCCGTCGCGTTCCATCCACCGCGCCGATGCCTCCGGTCCTCCACAGAAGCCGCCCCATCCGAGTGCTTCGAGATAGTGGCGCGGGTGCAGGGTCAGGGTGTGGTCGCGCCACTTCACCGGCGTCGGCGCATCGACGAACGTTCGCGACACGCCTTCCTTGGCGGCAACCGCGGCAGCGTCGAAGTAGTGGGTCCAGATCACAATCTTGTCCGTCACTCGGGCCATGGATTCGAGCAGATCGATCGGATCCTGCATGTGATACAGCACCCCACTCGCGAGGACCATGTCGAAGTGTTCGGTCGTCTCGTGCAGGTACGGGACGAAATCGCCGAGCAGGAATCGGGCGCGATCCAACTGAAGGATCTCCTTGACGACGAGGCATTTGAGGAACGCCCGCGAACTTCCTTCGACCGCAACCACTTCAGCGCCGGCACGGTGCAACATGAACGTGTGGCTCGCTTCGAGCGGGCCGAGTTCGAGGACCTTCAGCCCACTCACTCCGCCGAGGTGGTTGATCGCCGCCACGATCCGGTCGTCGGCGTATCCGGGCAGCGGCCCGGCGTTCAACCCCATTTCCGGGGGGAGCCCGAACGACCAGGTGTGCTCGAACAGGTCGAGCGCGTTCTGGTCTGATGGTGCGGATCGGACGTACTGATCGAGGATGCCGTGATCCGTCTGTGCTGGTGAGGCGGGCTGTGGTGGCGATGGAGCTTCGTCAGCGCGATTGGAGCGGTTCCTTCGGATCATTGCTGCGACTATAGGTGCCGGTACAGCGCGTTGACGGGTAGACGAGCAGTGACGTCGGTAGGGTGATCCCCGAGCGGGCTGCTCAACTTTGGTCGACATTCGGCCGATAGAGGTCTGATGCGTCCAACTCGAACTCTGGTCCTGCTCGCGGGCATTGCAGCGTCGGTCCTGCCGTTTTCGTCGTTCGCCCCGGCCCCGTCCGTCTCGGCGTGGGCGCCCGGAGCGCGCGTTTCGCTGTCGCCGTGGCTGTCGCCTCCTCCGGAGTTCTCGACGTCCGGGGACTATGCGACGGACACGTATGGCGATCCATGGGATTTCAGCAACGACGAGGACGTCAATCCGAATCTCGACGGGGGAGTCGGCTTTGCTGCGGGTGTTTCCGTGGGCGGCGGCACCCTGAACGTTGGTTCGAAGGACGGCACCGAAATCAGATTGCTGATGAACTGGGGACAGATCGAGCCGGTCCTGCCATGGGGTCACGACGGCTGGAAGCATCCACTCGATGCCGCCCGATACACCCAGACCACGATGCGGCTCCGCGCCGACAACGACTTGGGCATGGCGATTCGCTTCTTCACCGCGTCGGGCGAAACAGGGCTGATCCCGTTCGTGCTGCCGGGTGGTGGATGGCAGACGATGCACTTCGACCTCACCGATCGCTCGCTATACATCAACACCGGAGCCCTTGCCCAGTGGGCCGGCCCGATCGTTCGGTTCGATCTTTTCCGGGGCTTCTCGTTCGTATCGCCTGGCCAGAACCCAACGGTGAACCTGCAACTCGATTGGGTCCGGATCCATCGCGCCGACGCACCCCAGACACCGCCTGCGAACGTCCCTGTTCCTCGGGTGCTGACACCGAACGAGACGGGTGGTGAGGACTACGCCACGACGGTCCGCGGCAACCCATGGGATTTTGCCGGGCTCGACGACATCGTCGAGACCCACGACATGGCTTACCTCGATACGAGCAGTGGCGATCTGAATGCCGTGAGCACGGCCAATGACCCGTTCCTCAGCCTGGCGCTCGGGGGAGATCTCGACACGGACAAGTACCACCGATTCACCGCTGACATCTGCTACACGGGACCGATGAGCCTTGCGGACTCCAAAGGCGGTGGCATGGTCGGTCGCATTGCTTGGATCAGGCGCGGCACCTTGGACTGGAGTGAAACCCAGGACATCGTCGTGCTCCCCGGCTGTCATGAGATCACGATCGATCTTGCGACCGCTCCGGCTGAGGCCATTCACGACGAGCACACCGCCATTCCGATCGGGTGGCGAGGCATCAGCGTCGACAACCTGCGGTTCGACCCCAACGAGGACCGTGGCATTCGTGGACTCACTTTGCGCAACATCAAGCTTGCGGACGAAGCGGCCTTCTCGGGCAACTACGCAATCACCTTCACGGACACGGCGAACGCGACCGGCACCGTTGCGGACATCTACGTCACGACGACCGAGGCCGGCTATGCCGGTACCAAGATCGCCGCCGGTCTGCCCGTGAGCCCGGGTACGAACACCTTCAATTGGGCGGGGCTCGATGCCGCCGGCAAACCAATGCCGAACGGTACGTACTGGACCTACGTCGTGATCCGAAACGGGTCGAGCAAGGGCGTTGGATACTCGACCGGCCCGGTTCGGCTCGAACGTCCCGTCGCCGCGACGCCGAGCTACTACGTGCCGCTGACACCGCATCGCCTGCTCGACACCCGCAGCGGTCAGGGTGGCAACATCTCGGCGCTCGACACCGGCGTGTCGACCGCGCTCACCGTGATGGGCGTCGGCGGGGTACCCGCAACCGGGGTCACCGCCGTGGTGATGAACGTGACGGCAATCGGACCGACCTCGGCCGGGTTCGTCACCGCGTGGCCATCCGGGCAGCCCCGACCGCCGGTCTCGAACCTGAATTTCACCCCCGGAATGACAGTGCCGAACCTGATCACGGTGATGGTCGGTGCCAACGGCAAGGTCGACCTGTTCAACTCGTCCGGCCTGACCCATCTCGCCGCCGATATTGTCGGCTATTACACGTCATCGCCACCGCCGTCGGGCGGCAGGTTCACACCGCTCACACCGTCTCGGGTGCTGGATACGCGCGACGGAACTGGTGCTTTGGCGAGCTCGCTCGGCCAGAGTCAGGTGATCGACGTCGCCGTCACCGGAATCGCTGGGGTCCCTGCTACGGGCGTGAGCGCGGTGGCCCTGAACGTCACGGTCGATCAGCCGACCGGCAATGGCTTCCTCACGGTCTGGCCGGCGGGCGAGCCACGCCCCAACGCGTCGACACACAACTTCGGACCAGGTCTGACGATCGCCAATCTCGTGCTCGCCAAGGTCGGGGCGAATGGCCGCGTGAGCATCTTCAATTCGGCAGGGAACAGTCATGTGATCGCCGACGTGATCGGGTACTTCTCATCATCTGGCGGCTTGTTCGTTCCCGTCGTACCGCAACGGTTGGTCGATACTCGTGACGGTACGGGCGGCCCCGGCGGGCAGATCGGTACGGGTGAAATCCGCCCGGTCGCGATCGCCGCTGGCGTGCCGATTCCTGTCGGGGCGAAGGCTGTGGTTGTGAACGTGACGTCGGTGAACAGTTCGTCGCCGTCGTT
>JANOEM010000135.1:0-4374 GCA_031413195.1 Actinomycetes bacterium | reverse complement strand
CGGCTGGACGACAAAGGACCAGCTCAACGACTACATCCAGACCTGCATGGGATGGACTTCGACGTACAGCCTGGGAGTCGACGCGGTCGCCTCCGAGCAAGCCCAGATGGACGCCGAGGAGAAGTGCCGGTCGGAATACTGCGAGTGGATCTGTGCAGGTCGGCTCCCGCTGCAGCACGTTCGGCCAGCTGCTCACGGACTTCCTCGATCGGACCGATGCATTGCAGGTCCCGGATCATTCGTTCGGAGATCGCCGCCATCGCGGATGTCGTGTCACCGCTCGCGAAGCCGGCGCGGCACGCGGTGACATCCTCCTCATAGCCGCGCTCGACGAGCATCTGCCAGTAGAAGCGTCCCATGCGGTTGATGTAGAACCACAGAATCTGCCTGGCGTCTCGCCACTTCGCGTCGTCGTCGACACCATCGATCACGTTGACCGTCGTGAACGGAGCGATCGTGAACGACACGTCCGTACGCCCGGCCCGTTCGGCAGCTGTCAACAGATCGTTTCGCAGCGAGGCGAAGTGCTGGCGGGGCCAATGGATCGGGATGATGCCGTCGGCGATCTCGCCCGTCTGGCGGATCGACGACGCCGTGAGCGCTGCGATCCAGACCGGGATCTTGCTCCTCGGCTGGCCTGCATCGAGCTGGAACCCGCGTTGCAGCCGAAAGATCTGCCCATCGAAGTCGAGCCGCTCCCCAGCGATCAACGTCTCGAAGATGTCGACCGTCTCTCTGATGCGTTGGAGCGGCCGCTCAAACTTGACTCCATGGAAGTGCTCGATGACGTTCGCGCCTGACGACCCGATGCCGAGGACGGTCCTCCCACCGGAGATCAGATCGAGCAGCGCGAATTCCTGGGCGAGCACGGCTGGCGTGCGCGAATAACAATTGAGGATCGACGTCCCCAGGGTGATCCTCTGAGTGCCCGCGGCGAGCAGCGTCAAGAAGGGGATTGCCGACGCGCCCCACGCCTCTCCGACCGAGACGTGTTCGTAGCCGAGATCCTCGGCGATGCGGACGCGCTCGACCGATGCCTTCCAGTCCTTGCCCATGCTGGCAATGACGCCGAGCCGTGCCACGCTGCGTCCCACCGTCAGATCGCGGCGGGTCGGACGCGATAGCGGATCGGCAGGTGCTTCAGACCGACGACGAACGAGGACTGGATCTGCTCGGGCTCGCCGACGAGTTCGACGGACTCCAATCGGGGCAAGAGCTCCAGCCAGAACGCTCGCTGTGACCTCCGGGCCAAGCTGGCTCCGAGGCAGAAGTGCTCGCCGAAGCCGAAGCCGAGGTTGCGCTTCGCTGGGCGGTCGACCCGGAAGGTGAACGGGTCCTCGAAGACGTCCTCGTCACGGTTCGCAGATGCATAGAAGAGGACGAGGGCATCGCCGGCAGCGATCGCCTGGCCCCCGATCTCGGCGTCTTCGGCGGCGGTCCGCTTCATGTAGTTGACCGGGGAGGTCCAACGAACGATCTCTTCGACCGCCCGGTCGATCAGCCCTGGATCGCGGCGGAGCTTGGCCAGCTCCCCGGGGTGCTCGATGAATGCCTGCATGCCACCGACCAGTGCATTCTTCGTGGTGTCGTGACCTGCGCTGAACACGATCAGGTAGTACCCCATCGTCTCCATCATCCCGAGTTGCTCGCCGTGCACGCACGCGTTCGCGAGCGCGGAGGCGAGGTCGTCGCGGGGGCAGCCCCGCCGGTCCTGGATGATGGCGTCGAACATGACGTAGGCCTCCATGGCGAGCCCCGCCAGGCCCTTGTTGCGATCGGCGTCGCGTTGCAGTTCTGGATCCTCGAAGCCGAACAGCTCGTTGGTGATCCGAAGGATGTCCGGCTCCTGGGACCGGGGGACGCCGAGCATGTTCGACAGAATTCGAAGCGGATGAGCAGTAGCGACGTCCGTCGCGAAGTCACACTCGCCCTCGCCCGAGTCGCCGGCCATACGGTCGACGATCTCACGAGCGCTGCGGGCGATCTCGTCGTCGAGCATGCTGATCCCGCGCGGTGTGAACATCGGCGCCGCGATCGCGCGGATCTCGTGGTGCTCGGGCGGATCCATGGTGATGATGACCCGCATCGCAGCGAGTGCGCTCGCGTTGAGCGCAGCGTCGTCGGCGGTCTTGAGCAGGGTGATACCACCGCTGTTCACGAATCGTTCCGGCTGCGTCGAGATCGTGGTGATGTCCTCGTACTTCGTGATCGCCCAGAACGGCGGGTAGCTCTCGGGCTCACATCGATGCACCGGGGACTCGGCACGAAGCCGTGTCCAGATGTCGTGCGGGGGTCCGTACGCGGCGTAGTACGCCGAGTCCACGAGCTCGTCTCCGGTGGTGATCGTCACGATTCGGCCCTCTCGATACATGCCATCTCGGAACATCCGGCCATGGGAGCATGTCGTCGACGACTGCGTCGACCTGGGTGAGGGCGTCCCGCGATCCAGGCTCGGAACTCGGCCCGCCATGCCGCCTGTTGTCGTGTGTCGTCGAAGTGCATCGTCTCATCGCTCCGTTCGCTCGGTTGATGGCTCCCACGGATCCGGGTCAGTGAAGAGTTGTACAGTTGAACAATTCTACACGTCACGACCGACCACGTTGCCGCACCCCGAAGAATCCGGCCCAGACCTTCGACGAGATCGGCCACATTTCCGATGCACCCAGCGGCGTATCGTGCACGAAAACGCCACCGAATTCTCCGGCGTCGCCCTTCCCGCCTGAGCGAGCGCCCCCTCAGCCCGGGTCGACCGTGCCGAGCAGGCCGCCCAACACGAGATCCCGGAGACCGGCCGCCGCGAACTCGTGAAGTCGGCCGTCGGCATCAGCGAGTCCGAGGCGTCGAACGATCCCCTCGAACGACGGTGTTCCGTACACGGCCACGAAGACGAACAGCGACAGCACTCGAGGGTCTACGGTGCGCACCTGGTTCCTCGGTTCGCCGAAGAAGTTCAGGATCACGTCGCCGAGCGGGGCGAGCACCTCGTCGTAGATCTCGTCGAACCGCGGACCGCCATGGAGCGCCTCGGCGACCAGCAGCCGGACCGCTGCCGGGCTCTCGTTGATGACCGACATCACGACGTTGACGCCGGCGCTGACGGTCTGCGCGGACCGCCCGTCCTCGGCCTGGAACACGTCAGCCAGCCGGGCGGCCCCAGCGTCGAGGGCATGATGGACCGTGGCTCGCCAGAGGTTTTCCTTCGAGCCGAAGTAGTGCCTGACGAGATTGTGCCCGACACCGGCCGCACCCGTGATCTCACGTATCGACGCACCATCGAACCCGCGGTCCGCGAATGCTTCGAGGGCGGCGTCGAGGATGGCCGCTCTCGTCCGCTCAGCGTCCGCACCCGGCGGTCGACCGAGCTGGTTCGCACTCCTCGTCTTCGACACTCAGACGAATGTATTCGACGCTGAGAAGAAAGGACGATGTTCGTCCAGGGTGACGGGCGACCAGTTCATCCGCATGAGCGCTCGAAGGCATTCGTGCGGCTGCAGCTCCAACCCCAGCAGCCAGACCCACCGACTGGGTGGTGCCCATCCGCTCGGCCAACTCACGCTGGCTGATGCGCTCACCGGTGCGCAGGTCGTCCACCGCTTCGGCATATCACGCTTGGCCAGGCTGGCAACTCGTCGACCGTGGTCGCCTGTGGGCGGAGCGGCATACCGACGCAGATCTGTGCCATGCGACGGCCCCCCGACGTGCATTACGTCTGGCCCGCTGGGCCACCTCCCACCACATCGGCATCGGCCGACCCCTCAACGGAACCCCGGTCGTGCTGCTCGTCGACGGCTACGACCTACGCGTCATCCACGCCACCACCGGCGAAATCATCCGCACCCTCACCATCAACTAGAACGCCGCTACCACGGCACCGGCAAACCCACCGGGCGGCCCCAAAGGACCCCGAAAAACGAACACAACCGGACCCTGATGAGGGTTCGGTCCAGCCCAAGATGTCTCGCGACATCACATTCGTGGCGGGGGCAGGATTTGAACCTGCAACCTTCGGGTTATGAGTGCACCGACGCCCGTAGGCGCTCGTAGGCGCTCGTAGGCGCTCATCGGCGTTTCCCCTGCTGAACGAGCGAATCGGGACCGGTGTGCCCGCCCCGTCGTATGCGTTGGTGGGATCCCGTTGGTGCTCGTCGAAACGCCGCTGCGAGCGAGCCGCCGATCTGTCGCGACTTGAGCCAGATTTTGAAACGCGCCGGATCTCGAACCCACCGCAACTGATACGGGAGCAGGAGATCCAGCGGCGTGATGGAGAGACGCGGCTTCAACGCTAGGAGCAGCTGCGCACGGTCACGCGTGGCCACACCACGACGCACGGACCGCGTTTGTGACAGCGTCGCGCGAACCGGTCGGGCACCGTCT
>JANOEM010000134.1:0-9973 GCA_031413195.1 Actinomycetes bacterium | reverse complement strand
ATGCGAGGAACCGGGTGGGACGGCGACTTCGAAGAGATGCGGACAACTCGAACCGAATGATCGTCGTCGACACATCTGCGTGGATCGAGTTTCTTCGCGACACGGGTTCGCCCGCGTGCGTCGCCGTCGACCGTTTGCTCGACGCAGACCTCGCCGTCTGCGACGCGATCTCGATGGAGATCCTCGCCGGAGCCCGAGACGAGCATCATCTCGCTCGGTTGCGTGGCTTGCTCAGCCGAGCGATGATGCTGCCTACGACTCCTGCCGACTTTGACGAGGCGGCCGCGCTCTACCGACTTTGTCGGAGTCGAGGCGAGACGGTTCGGAAACTCATCGACTGTCTGATCGCGGCAGTGACGATCCGAGCCGATGCAGAACTGCTCCACGCCGATGTGGACTTCGGAGCTCTGGCCCGCCACACGTCGCTTAGCATTCATGCCGAATCGAAGGCGTAGGCGCGCCGACCTCGACTTGATTTCCGGCCGTCAAGGGCACCGCAGGCATCAAGTGTCGGCGCATGCCCGACATTTGCTACCAGCGGTGGGGAGGTGCGACAGCGATAACCCGTAGTTGTCATAACGAGGATTATGGGCGTTGTGAGGGAATGTTGGGGGAACTCGCTGGGCGGTCCGATTCTGCGTCGCTCTGTTGAAGATGTGAAGCGCTGCAGTCAGGTGTCCATGCCGAAACGGTCGCTGAGACCTTCGGCCTGCGTGGCGAGACGATCGCCAGGTAGCGGTTGCAGCATCACGCGTGACACGCCGAGTTCTTGCAAAGTCTCGATTCGCCGGGACAGTTCGTCGAGGTCTCGTCCGAACCCACCGGCCGAGAGTTCGATCTCGGCCGGGTCGCGACCGAGCAGTTCGCATTCGGCACGCAATGTCGCGAACGAGATCTTGAGTTCTTCAAGGCCGCCGCTGCCCGGAAAGAAGCCGTCTCCGATTCGTGCGGCACGGCGACAGGCCCTCGCCGTGTGCCCGCCGATCACGATGGGCACGGATCCGTTCTTCGGCTGCGGCTTGGAGATGCAGTTGTCGAACGAGGCGTAGGTGTTGTGCACGGACGCCTTGTCCTCGGTCCACAGGGCGCGCATCGCCTCGACATAGTCATCATGGCGAGTCCCACGGTCGCCGAACGGAACGCCCAGCGCGTCGAACTCCTCTTCGAGCCAGCCGACACCGACGCCGAGGATCATCCGGCCGCCGCTCAGAGCATCGATCGATGCGACCTCCTTGGCGGTGATCAGCGGGTTTCGCTGGGGGAGGATCAAGATGCCCGTCGCGAGCTTGATTCGCTCGGTCGCGGCAGCGACGAATGCGAGCCAGATCAGCGGATCGGGGAGATCGAAGGCTTCCGCTCCCCCGGCCATCTTGCCGCTGGGGTCGTACGGGTACTTCGATTCGTATCCGCTCGGGACGACGACGTGCTCGACGGTCCAGAGCGACTCGTATCCGGCCGACTCGGCGCGAAGCGCCAGGTCACGCGCTCCGGCCGCCGTTGAACCCATCCCCGTGTTTGCGAACATCAAGCCAAATTTCATGCTCGGACACTACGCGGCCGGACGATCCTCACGATCACCAGAGCTCAGCGATCGATCAGGTGACCGCCGGCCTTCCACGCCGCTTCTGCTTGATCGAGCCGCTCGGTTGCTCCGTCTCGGAGTTCGTCGGCTGCGCCGGCGACGAGCAGGTTGAGCAGCGCCAACGTACCGACGTGGCTGTCGAACGGACTTGCGCCGCCGGCCGTGAGGACCATCGAAAGATCCGCCAGGCTCGCGAGTGGCGACAGCGCGCTGTCGGACAACGCGAGCATCCACACCCCACGGCGCTTGGCCTCGCGCGCGACGTCGACGACCCACCGGTCGTATCTGCGCAGGTCGATCGCAACGACTACATCACCCGATCGGACCTGGGACAGGCGCAGACTGACGGCGACCTCGTTGCCGGTGAGCATTTCGACACCGGGGCGCAATGCGAGGAGATCGCCGACGAACTGCCGGCTGACCCCGGTTGACGCATCGCCGGTGAGGACGAGCACGCTTCGTTCGAGATCTGCGAGGCGAGAGACGGCCTCGGCGATCTCGGCCTCGGTGACAGCGAGGAGGGTCGATTGCACGTTGTCGAGCTCGAGTTGCAGGTGCCGCTGCACCGCTACCCCACCGCGCGCCTCGCGTATTCGCACCGCAGCGGGGCGGAGCTGGTTCGAAAGCTCGTTCTGGACGGCAGTCTGAAGCGCGGTGAACCCATCGAAGTCGAGTTTGGTGGCAAGGCGTACGACGGTTGCTGCGCCGGCATGAGCAGCGTCGGCCAAATCCGCGACCGTGCCGAATGCCACCAACTCGGGGCGACTCAGTACAACTTCGGCGACCCGACGCTCAGCGGTCGTGAGAACGCTGCCCGCCTGCGTGATGCGCCCCTCGACGTCCATGCGGCGATCGTAGTCACTCGCTGACGGCTCAGGCATCCCGGATGGAAACGCGCTCTCCTTGCGGGATTCATGCCGGCTTCGCAATGGCGGTTCGCAAGTTCCAAGTCTGATACACTCTGGAACATGTATTCCACCACGCGGCCCGGAAAGAACCAGTTCGATGTCGATCTCGTCCGCCTCGCCGCAGACGGAAAGGCTGCTCTGCCTGGGACGCTGGCGGCACAGGTCGACGCATTCCGGACCTCTCCCCCGCCGGCTGGGTGCATGCTGCTCAAGGGACTCCCCGTTGGCGAACTCCCGCCAACTCCCGCACTGCCGACGGACCCGGTGGACAAGTCCAACGCAACCGAGGTCCTCCTGTTGACCTTCGCGTCGCTGCTCGGTGAACCGGTCGGCTATCAACCCGAGCACGGCGGCGACGTCGTCCAGAACATCGTGCCGGTTGAGAAATCATCTGCGAGTCAAACATCGACATCGTCGAAGGTGGACCTGATGTTTCACACCGAGGCGGCGTTCCACCCGCATCGCCCGCGGTACCTGCTGTTGTTCTGCCTGCGCGGCGACCCGGACGCGCGGACCACGGTGGCGTCGATCCACTCGGCGCTTCCGTTCCTGCCGGCCGATGTGATCGACGTTCTTTTCCAGCCGAGATTCCGGTGTGCTGTCGACGAGAGCTACCTCCACGGCCGCTCGAACGTGCTCGGTGCACCGATCGCGGTCCTCACCGGCACGCTGGTCGATCCAGCGATGGTGTTTGACCAGGACCTGATGGTCGGAATGGACGAGGAAGCCGAGGAAGCCCTGGCGGCACTCGGGCACGCGTTGTCCGAACACCACGATGGTGTCGTGCTCGAGTCGGGCGACCTGATCATCATCGACAACCAGATGGTCGTTCACGGTCGCAGTCCGTTTACTGCTCGATTCGACGGTACTGATCGCTGGCTGCAGCGGGCGTTCGTCGTCGAAGATCTCGGGCCCAGTGCCGGGGAGCGAACGGGTCGTGTGATCACCACCGTGTTCGGCGACTGATCCGGTCGCTGCTTTCGACATACTGGGCAGATGATCTCCCTATCGGCTCCGGGGTGCGCCTTCGCCAGCGATAATGCCGCAGGTGTCCATCCGGCCGTCATGGCAGCGCTTGTCGAGGCCAACAGCGGGCATGCCCTCGCGTATGGCGAAGACCGTTGGACCAGCGAAACTGCTTCGCACATCCATGACCTGTTCGGTCCCAGTGCCACGGCCTTCATGGTGTGGGGCGGAACTGGGGCAAACGTGATGGCCCTCGCGACGATGCTCGGCCCGGCTCAGGCGGTGATTTGCACCAACTGGTCCCATATCAATGTCGATGAAGCCGGCGCGCCGGAGCGAATCCTCGGCGCGAAGTTGATCGATGTCGATTGCCCGGAAGGCAAGTTGGTCCCGGCTCAGCTCGAGGAGCAGGCATTGGCCCTCGGTTCCATGCATAACGCTCAGCCGGGCGTCATCAGCCTGACTCAGAGCACCGAACTCGGAACGGTGTACACCGTGCACGAGATCGAGGCCCTGAGCGAGACCGCTCATCGACTCGGGATGTCCGTCCACATCGACGGTGCTCGACTCGCCAATGCCGTCGCTGCGGCCGGCGGAACCATCGCGTCGCTTCGGGCGATGACGATCGATGCGGGTGTCGATGTCGTCACCTTCGGCGCCACCAAGAACGGGATGATGTACGGCGAAGCGGTGGTCTACCTCAATGACCGGTTCACCGCTGTTGCGCCGTTCGTCCGGAAACAGGTGACGCAACTGCCCTCGAAGATGCGGTTCGTGTCGGCCCAGTTCAACGCACTGATCCGCGATGACCTCTGGCTGAAGCTGGCCACCCATTCGAACGCGATGGCCGGCAGGCTCTATCTGGCGACAAAGGACATCCCCCACGTTGTCTACGACGCTCCACCTGCTGTGAACAGCGTTTTTCCCCATCTCCCCCGCGAGTCGATCAAGCCGCTGCAGGAGTGGTGCTTCTTCTGGGAATGGAGCGTGCCGACGGATCAGGTCCGCTGGATGACGGCATGGGACACAACCGCAGAGGACGTCGATACCTTTGCTGCGGGCGTCCGCGAACACCTGTCCGGCGTTCCGCACTAATTCTTTTCAAATTCATTGCGCGATGCAATTGACTCATCGGTTACTTCTCTCTTAGGATCGCTCCGTGCGCCCGCTGGGGTAGTGGGCGAAACCAGATTTTGGGGTCGAGGGGGTTCCATGGCTGCTGTAGAGATCATGTTTCATCGCGAGGCCACCGACGATCGGTGGATGAACGAAGCTGCGTGCAAGGGTTTGACGAACCTGTTCTTCCCTGCTCCCGCCGAGCGGCCTCAGGCCCGTGATCGGCGCGAGGCAATGGCCCGTTCGGTATGCGGAAGTTGTCGCGTCGCATCGATGTGCCAGGTATACGCCCGCGACAACCACGAGTATGGCTTTTGGGGCGGAGAGTCCGAAGACGAGCGTCATACGGCCGGATTCCGCCTGATTGCGCCGATTGGCGTCCGCGCTCGCGGCATCGGCTGATCCGCGCTGCAGGATTCTCAGCCGCCTGACGCCGACAACGCCTCGGCGAACTGATACAACCCGACAATGCCATGATGACTCGATGAGTCAACACTTCGACGTCTGCGTCGTGGGCAGCGCAAATCTGGATTTGGTTGCAACCACGGAACGGCTTCCCCGCCCCGGTGAGACGGTGCTCGGGACCTCGTATGCGGAACACGCCGGCGGGAAGGGCCTCAACCAGGCCGTTGCCGCAGCTCGCGCCGGCGCCCGAACGTCCTTTTGTGGTGCTGTCGGCGACGACGCCGCCGCTGATCAATTGCTGGCCGTGATCGCGGCTGACGGCATCGATGCCAACTCGATTCGCCGACTGGCCGGTCAACCGACGGGCAGAGCGCTGATCGGCGTGTCTGCCGCGGCGGAGAACTCGATCATCGTCGTCGGCGGAGCGAACTCGCTGCTCAACCCCGAACACGTGACGGTCGCCGCGTCGTCGGCACGAGTGTTGCTCGTCCAACTCGAGGTTCCCGTGCCGACAGTCTGTGCGGCACTGATTGCCGCGCGTGCTGCGGGGGCGATCACGATCCTGAACCCCGCTCCGGCAATGGTCCTACCACCCGGAACGCTCGAACTCTGCGACGTGGTCATCCCGAACGAATACGAGGTCGAGCTCCTCGGCGGGGTCGATGAGATCTTGCGCCTCGGCGCTCGGGCAGTGGTCGTCACGCTCGGCTCGCGGGGCGCCAGGCTGTGCACGCCCGACAGCGGGGAGTTGATCGTTCCCGCGTTCGTCGTTGATTCCCTCGACAGCACAGCGGCCGGGGATGCGTTCTGCGGTTCGTTCGCAGCGGCGCTTGCGGGCTCCTCCTCGTTTGCCGGCGCGCTTCGATTCGCAGCAGCAGCAGGTGCGTTGGCGACGACTCGGATGGGTGCCGTGCCATCGCTGCCGACTCGCGCCGAGATCGACGCGCTGATCACGCGCTGATCACGCGCGGAGCGTGATCGCGGTCCAACCGTCCTGATCGATCCGCGATGTCTGTCGCAACGGCTCGAGAGCCGCCAGCACATGATCGTGATTATCGGCCAGGATCCCGCTGATCACGAGCGAACCAGTTGACGACAGGACACGCCGGAGGTCGGCGGCGAGTTCGATCAAGGCGGGAGCGAGGATGTTGGCCAACACAAGCTCGTACATGCCTTGGATCGCAGCAAGCCGCGTAGTCGAAACGGTGACCTGAGTCCCCACGCCATTTCCGATCGCGTTTGCGATGGTGGTCGGCACGGCCGCCGGCGAAATGTCGATGCCGTCGGCCCGTCGTGCGCCGAGGCGGCACGCTGCAACAGCCAACACCCCGCTGCCACACCCGACGTCGAGCACGGTTGCGCCCCCCAAACTGAGCGTGCGCATTGCCTGCAGGCACAGAATCGTTGTTGGATGGTCGCCCATCCCGAAAGTTGCACCCGGTTCGATCGAGATCGCTGTGATCGCCGAATCCTCGGTGGGCCGGGGCTGCCACGCGGGGTAGATCACGAGGTCGTCCGAGACCCACGTCGGTGTCGCGAATCGACGCCACGTCTCGCCGACCGTCGCATTGACTTCCTCGAACCGCCACGGGTAAGTGAGCCCTCCCAGGTGGTCTTCCACCTCTGATCCCTCGCCGAGTGCGGTCCACAGTTCGATCGCGGCACCCTCGGTTCGCCGTTCCTCGATCGCGACGACCCCCATCGACCACAGTTGATCGGCCGCGAGTTCGGCGTCACCTGGGTCGACCGTGACGACGATGGCTTGCATCAATCGATCCGTCGCAGCGTTGCCTTGAACCGACGACCCTTGTCGACGTAGCTCTGCGATGCGCGGGAGATGTGCTCGACCTTGGCTCGGCCCTCTTTGATCACTGCCGGTACCCCGGCAGCGAGCGCGCCCGACGGGACGATCGTTCCGTTGAGCAAGACCGTGTTCGCCGCCACAACTGCACCGGTGTTGACCACCACCTCGTGCATCACGATCGAACCGTTTCCGACCAGTGATCCATCGCGAATGGTGCAACCTTCGAGGTGAACGATGTGTCCGATCACGCAGTCGTTGCCGACGCGGGTCGGATGCCATGGAGTGGTGTGCAGCACGCTTCCGTCTTGAATGGAGGTGCGTTCGCCGATGTGGATCTCACCGTCGTCGCCGCGAAGTACGGCACACGGCCAAATGCTGCTGTCTGCGCCGATCCACACCGAACCGATCACAACTGCGTCAGGATGGACGAATGCGTCGGGGTGGATGACTGGTACTTGATCGCCTAGGGCGTAGATCGGCATTCGTTCACGGTATCGATGAACCCGGGTCGGCGCGGAACCGAACGGCATCGCTGTGGCCGGCTCGACACAGTGGCCCGGCACCGGTGGCTTTCCCCTCATACTCGGTGAAGAGTCGCACTGTTACGCGGATAGCGTTGCGGACTATGTCCCGCAGGATCGAGATCGAGTTGACAAGCGCGCGCCCAGACGGCACGTGGACGTGGCGAGCCGCTGGCGCACGCGAACCAAAGGGTGTGCTCGTGTCCACGATTCTGCCGGGTGAGCCCAAGGTCGGTGATGTTCTCCGCGCCGAGGTCGAGGTCGAACTCGATGGCACCACCGTGTTGAACACCTCGCCGATCAAGGGCAAGGCGGCTAAGTCGGGCCTGCTCGAGATCTTGCCGAGTTCGACCCCGTTCGAGGGCGTCACGCAACAACTCGCCAAGCGCGACCGCAACGATCGGGGTGACCGGGGTGACCGTCCGTCGCGCGGCCCCGGTGGCGATCGGCCCCGCAGCGACGGCGATCGTCGCCCACGTCGAGACGGTGACCGGCCGAGCGGCCCTGGTTCCGATGGGGCAGATCGCCGTCCGCGTCGCGAGGGCGACCGACCCGTTCGCGATGGTGCCGACACTGCCGGGGCGGATCGCCGTGACCGCCGACCTCGTTCGAACTTCACGGCGCCGCCAGAATTGCCGCAGCGTCCGAAGCCGAAGCGGCTCAAGCCTGGCCGGGCCAATCGCAACGCGGTTCTCGCCGATCTTCCGGAGGCCCAGCGGGCGGTTGCAGAGCGCGCCCTTCAGGGCGGGATTCCTGCGGTTCGCCAGGCGGTCGTCGAGCAGAACGAACGGCTCAAGGCAGAAGGCAAGGAAGAGATTCCCGCCGCCGGCCTGATCCAGATGGCCGAACAACTGCTGCCCAGACTGAGAGTCGCCGAATGGCTCGACCGGGCCACCGCCGCCAAGGCCGATCTCGCCGAACTCGCGCTGCCAGACCTTCGTTCGGTCGTCGCGTCCGGTGAGGATCCCGTTGTCGCCCGCGTCGAAACCACCCGCGAACTGGCCGCCGAACTGAAACTCGCCCTCGCCGCCAAGCAGGAGAGCGAGACCTTGCTGTGGTTGGACGACATCACTGCTGCGCTCAGCGTTGGGCGCGTCATCCGGGCCTTGAAGTTGTCGTCGCAGCCGCCGAAAGCGGGCGTGCCGTTCCCGCAGGAACTCGCCGGACCGTTAGCCGAGGCAGCCACCGCCGCGCTCACCCCAGACGCTCTGCCCGACCGCTGGTCTGCGCTGCTCGAGGCCGCAGCGTTTGCTCCGGTTCGGGCACATATCAAGCCAACCGCTCCGCCCACCAGCGTCAGCGATGAACTGGCGGCCACGATGAAGCGTCTCGCTCCGGCCCTGCCGCAGATCGCTGCGTTGTTCGGAATCGAGATCGTGGCTGGTACATCGATGCCGAAACCGATGCGGCCAACTCGGCCGGCGGCCCCAGCGCGCAAACCCGCCGCCAAGCCCGACTCCCCAACCGGCGGATCACCGAAGGGCCCAAAGCCCAAGTCTCCGGCGGTGACTGAGCCTGCATCGGCTGAGGTTGCTGATGTTGTCGAGGTTGCTGATGTTGTCGAAGTGCCTGAAGCTGTCGAGGTCGTTGACGTTGTCGAGACCGCTGAAGCTGTCGAGACCGCTGACGTTGCCGAAGTCGCTGAGGTTGCCGAAGTCGCTGACGTTGCCGAAGTCGCTGACGTTGCCGAAGTCGAGGTGGCTGATGTTGTCGAGGTGGCTGATGTTGTCCAGGTCGTAGAGATCGTCGAGGTCGTAGAGGTCGCAACTCTCGTCGAGACAGCTGACGGTGTTGAAATCGTCGAGGTTGTTGAAATCGTCGAGGTCGCAACCGTGGTTGAGTTCATCGAGCCGGACCAGAACGAGACCGACTCCGCCGACTGAGCCCTCTGCGAAATCGTTCCAGGGCCGACCTCGCGAACGACTCTGTTACACCCCGCGCGTACGGTGCGTGTATGGAGTTGGCGACGGTTCACAGTCTGGTCGACAGGGTCGGCGGGATCGATCTCACGGGCGCGGATCGTGAGATGTTGACCACCGGTCTTGGTGATGTGCGCCGCCTGCTCGGCTGGTCCCGCTCGATCGAACTCCGCTTGGTGCAGGCTTTGGCCGGGTTGTCGTCGTTCCCGGAGAAAGACTTCGCGGACGCCACCCGCACCGGTCTCGCCGACGGGACGAAAGCGTTGGAACGCGCCGAGACAACTGCGGCGATGCCGGAGTTGGGTGCCGCGCTCGCGGATGGTGACATCGGTGTCGAGCATGTCGATGTCGCGAATCGGGCCCGGCGACGTCTCGACTCTGCCCTGCGTCCCGCACTCGACAGCAAGTCTGCCGAGCTCGCTGCACAGGCGAAGGTGACAACACCGGACGAGTTCGCCAAAGTCATGGCTCGTCAGACCCGCCGCATCGAAGAAGCAGCCGGGGTCGAGCGATTGGAACGACAGCGTCGGGCGAACAGTGTCAAGGCCTGGGTGGATCAGGTGACAGGGATGTGGAACATTCGCGGGTCGTTCGACCCGGTCACCGGTGCAGGACTCGCGCAACGACTGACCGACGCCCTCAACAAGCGGATGACGCAACCTGTCCCAGCCGATTGTCCAACCGATCCGTTCGCGAAGATGGACTGGTTACTTGCCGCCGCGTTCGCCGATCTGTTCCACAACCTCACCAAC
>JANOEM010000133.1:0-2239 GCA_031413195.1 Actinomycetes bacterium | reverse complement strand
CAGCCGTCGGGACGATGAGCAACCACGCAACTCCCGGTTGGGCATCGATCACGACGACCGCGATGACACCGAGGCTGGCAGTGAAGATCGCCGTGATCACCCCGAATCCGACCCCGGAGCGCAAGTCGGCGAACCGCCACGTTCCGGTCGAGATCGAAATGACGACGAACACGAGGGCGACCGAAAGAAGCGCTTCGACCATGAGCGCGAGTGCCAGCTTGATCAGCACCCCTTGATCGAGCACGGCGCGCTCCGGCGCCATCGCCCGAAACAGGCAGATCGCGGAGATGCTCGTCACGGCAAAGACTGCGGTGTTGAAGAACAGCTTCAGCGGGCCCTGCCGACGGTGCAGCACCAGAGCCAATCCGGCGCCGAGGATCTGAGCGGTGACCAACGCAGAAGGTTGGGCGAAGACCAGGCCCAACGCAAGCGGGAGTTCGACGAGCGAGAACGTGTGCGCATCTGCCTGGATCCGCAGATGCACCACGAAGATCTCGGTGAATGCGAAACCGATTGCCAAAGTCGGCAAGGCCCCCCACCACGGCCAGTCAGTCGGCGACGACCATTGCTGCGGCCCGGCAGCCACGACGACGAGCAGCCCGGCAAGACCCACGAGCCCGACTGACAGCACGATGATCTTGGCACGGGTGCTCATGAACCGGAAACGACTTGTCCGTCCAGCAGGTGTTGCTGGTGGTTCGGTCCCGGCGGTCGCCTCGTGAACTCGCTCGTTCAGGTCTCCCCGGACCATGACTCACCCGCCCAGGTTGATCCGGACCAGCTCGATCCGGACCAGCTCGATCCGGACCAGCTCGATCCGGACCAGGTCGATCCCGACCACGATGATCCGGACCACGATGATCCCGACCACGATGATCCCGACCACGATGATCCCGACCAGGTCGATCCCGACCACGATGATCCCGACCAGGTCGATCCGGACCAGCTCGATCCGGACCAGCCCGATCCTGACCAAGTCGACCCGTTCCAGTCACCTCCCGACCAACTACTGCCGGCCGTACCCGGTTCGAACACGTGCCCGAAGATGTCGATCTCGCCGACAAGCTCGACACCGTCCATGCTGATGTGGTCACGACCCCTGGACAGCTCGACCGACCCGAGGCCATTGGCCCGGGCGAAAGCCTGACCGTAGCTCGCACTGGGTTCGCCCGAGGCGAGAGACCGGAAGTTGATGGCACCGCTGCCCTGTCTGTTCGGCCAAGCTCCCCGCAGCCGGCGTGCGGTGTCCGTGATGAACTTCTTGACCTGATCCGGCGGCATCCCGGGGTACTTCTGCAGTACGAGGGCGACCGCTCCGGAGGTGAGTGCGGCGGCCTCGGACGTACCGGTACCGCGGAAGTATCTGTCGCCGAGCCGACCCGACTCGTGGTTGATGTCGATGAACGAGTTCGGAACGCGGAGGCCTTGTAGGTGAGAACCGACTCCAACGAAGTCCGGCTTTCGCGCTCCCCAAACGTTGGCGCTCGCCGAGTACGACCCGACGCGATCGTCTGCGTTGTCGTGGGTTCCGTTCGTGTCGTATCCGCCGACAGCGATGACGTAGGGGTTGTACGCCGGATCCGCGAGACCGGGAGCAGATGCGCCGCGCTGGTAGCCCGTGTTGCCGGCGGCCGCGACGACGACGATTCCCGCTTGCCACGCCCGCTCAGCAGCGAACGACAATGGATCGGTCAGGTACGACTGGGTCGTGTTCGTCCCGTACGAGATGTTGAGGACCCGGATGTTCATCCCGTTGTCGTTCTTGTGGTCGACGACCCAGTTGATCGCGGCGATCACCTGCGTCACGTCGGCGCCGCCATCGGCGACTCCCACCTTGAGGCTCACGATCCGGGCATCCGGGGCGATGCCTCGGTACGCCGTCGCAGGGGCTGCCGCGTAGGGAGCGGTCAGGGCCGAGTCCTTGCCGGCGATCAGGCCGGCGATGAAGGTGCCGTGACCGTTGGTGTCGAGATAGCTGAGGTTGGGTGATTGTGATTCCAGGGAGAGATCGGGGCCGTTGATGATCTTGCCGGCGGTTGCGAGTCCTTCGACCGGCGAGACGCCCGTGTCGATGATTGCCACATCGACTCCGGCGCCGGTGTAGCCCTGGTCCCAGAAATCCGTGACGCCGGTGATCTCGGTCAGGGCCTTCATCGAGTATTGGTCGGTCTCGGGATCGTGGGCCACCGCAAACGCGCTCGACGAGGCGAAGACCGCCGGCGCCGCGACTCCTGCGACG
>JANOEM010000132.1:0-1984 GCA_031413195.1 Actinomycetes bacterium | reverse complement strand
GGCGGCAGCCCATAGGCATCGGCGACGAGTCGAAGCCGCCGGAACACGTCGGGGGATTCCCAGCCGAGGCGGCGAGAGTTGACCTCGTCGTCCACCGGTACGCACATCCGTGCGAACTGAGCGAGGTCGTACACCGGCCTGCCGGGTGCGGCGAAGTCGAAGTCGAGCAGGCCAACGGCCACGCCGTCGCGGAACACCACGTTCTCGATGCAGACGTCGTTGTGGCAGATAACCGATCCACCGAGTGGGTCGGCCATCTCACTGCTCCACGTGGAGTGGGACGGGTCGAAATCGCGGACGGAATCGTGAAAGCCGCGCAACAACACGGCGACGGAGGCCAACGCTTGATCTGTGCGCACCCAAGCCGGATACGGAGGGATCGCAACATCACCGTCGATGAACACCAGACGTTCGCGTCCGTCGGGATCGACACCGAGAGGCCGCGAGGCCCCGGTGAATCCCGACTCGTGCACGTGAGCGAGCATCGGATGGATGCTTGCCGTGTGCGGGTTCGATGGACGCAGCACGACGTCGCCCCGCCGGACGACGGCCCCAGCATTCGCAACACCGCCGTGGAGGATTTCGTCCATTGTTCGATTGTGTCACGTCCACTGGAGTGTTCGGCCGGTTCGCCAGGCGTGACCGATCGCACGCCCGACAGCGGCCCGAGAAGCGGTGGATGGTCGTACGGTTGTGTTCATGAACCAGAGCACCGTGATGGGCAACACCATGCCGACAACTGTCGACATCGACGCGGTCGCCGCCGGTTACCTGGCGGAGTGGGCCGTGCAGGGCATCGAGGGATCGACCGACGATGCGCAAGTCGCTGCGTGGATGGCGTTCCTGATCGAAGGACCGAACTGATCGAACGACCGAACTGATCGCCGTCAGTCGTCGGGGGTCTCGTTCAAACCGTCGTTGAACGACCGGTACATCTCGTAGATGCCCTTGCACTTCTCGCACAGGGGCAGTTGTTTCGGGTCCCGCGAGGGCACCCACACATGGCCGCACAGGGCCTCGATCGGGGTGCCGTAGATCCGTGCCTCCAAGACCTTCGCCGCTGCGGTTTCACCCGGTTCGGTCTTGACGATGTGCGCAACGGCCGGCTCGCCGGTCTGCAGTTCCTCATCGAGACGGGGAATCGTCTGGGCTGGCAGCGTCTGGACCTGAGGCATAGCCCCAGTCAATCACTGCGATGGCGACGATGCAGCGTCCGATGGGGTGTGGACGCCGAGGAAGGCCTCGCCCAACGGCGAGAGCCGGTAGCCGATTTCGAGGCTCTCGGTCAGGCCCAATTCCTTGAGCTTGCGAACGTTGATCTTGAACGCCGGACGGTCGGCGCCAACATTGCGAGCCAGCGTGGTGGACACCACCCCCGGATAGTTGGCGATCAAACGCAGCGTCCGCGCTGTCCACGGGCCCGACTTGCTCGCGCGATCCATCCGTTCGAGCCGTTGGCGGATCGCCGCACGGTCCTCGTCGTCGAGGCCGGCCGTGTTCCGCCGCTCGATGCGGTCGTCCTCGCCGACGTAGCGAAACTGCACCCGCCAGATGGGTCGAACCGCGGCATCACCGAGTCGGGCGAGCACGACTGCCGCCGACTCCGCCCCGGCACGATGCGCTTCGGCTTCGGTGATGTCTGCGGCTTCGACCATGCGGACATCGTCCACTTCGAGCAGGAGCCCCCAGGTCCGGTAGCGGCCGCCGGCCTTGGCCTGAGCTCTGGTCCAACCGCGGAATGTGATCACCGTGGTCCCGGCAACGATGCCCGGAATGGCGTCCTTGGTGAACTGCATGACGACATGATGTCGCATCACGGCTACTCTGACCACGTGCCGCTCTACGAATTCCGCTGCCGGACATGTGATGACACCTTCGAGGTCCGCCGTTCCATGGCCGAGTCCAACCTGCCGGCGTCGTGCCCTGCAGGCCACGACAATGCTGTCCGCTTGCTGTCGGTGTTCGCAAGCGTCGGAGCCAGCGG
>JANOEM010000131.1:0-7072 GCA_031413195.1 Actinomycetes bacterium | reverse complement strand
TATGAATACTGCAGCAGCGTCTGTAGGAGAGGTCAGTGGACCCAATGTAGCTTTAACAGGTATGAATGTATTATGTTATGGTACTGCCACAGGAAGTATAGAAAATGATGTTACAGGCGGTACTGGGCCTTACAGATATTTTTGGTCCCACGGAGCTACCTCAACCTGATGGCCGACCTGCAGGAACAACTCGGGCTCACCTACCTGTTCATCTCGCACGATCTCGCCGTCGTGCGCCACATCGCAGAAACGGTTGCCGTCATGTACCTCGGCAGCATTGTCGAGACCGCACCGTCGGACACGCTGTACACCACACCGATGCATCCGTACACACTTGCGCTGCTCTCGGCCGTTCCGATCCCGGATCCGGTGATCGAGGACACCCGCAAGCGAACGGTGTTGCAGGGTGACCTCCCGTCGCCGGCAAACCCGCCGTCTGGTTGCCGATTCCACACTCGGTGCGTCTTCGCTCGTGATCGGTGCAGCGTCGACCGACCCGAGCTGCGCGAGGTTGCACCCGGACACATGGTCGCGTGTCACTTTGCCGAGGAGATCGCCCAACCCGATCACGAACAGCCCGAACTCGCCCAGCCCGACGACGTACGATGATCGCTGTGTCGGCCGACTCGATCGAGATCCAGATAACCGGGACCGGGCTGTACACGCCGTCGGACTCGATCACCAACGCCGAGCTGGTCGAATCCTTGACCGCTGCCACCCAGTTCTGGAACGTAGACCACGCCGACGAGATCGAGGCCGGCCATCTCGACCCTCGGATGGTTCCTGACGAGGACTTCATCCTCAAGGCCTCGGGCATCAGATCGCGATATGTGGTCGATAAACATGGCGTGCTCGATCCCAAGCGACTTCGGCCGAACATCGCACTGCGCAGCGAGGAGGAACACGGGATCCAGGCCGAGATGGCGATGCCGGCCGTCCACGAGGCGCTTGCGATCGCTGGCCTCGGAGGTGCCGATGTCGACGCGATCATCGTTGGCTGTTCCAACCTGCAGCGGGCGTACCCGGCAGTATCGATCGAGATCCAGAACGAGCTCGGCGCCAGTGGATGGGCCTACGACATGAACGTCGCCTGTTCGTCAGCCACGTTCTCGATCCAGGCAGCAGCCGATGCACTTCGTTCCGGTTCGGCTGACTGTGTGGTGGTCGTCAACCCTGAGATCACGTCGGCACACAACAACTTCGAACTCCGTGACTTCCACTTCATCTTCGGTGACGCATGCACCGCAATCGTCCTGCAACGATCGGCCGACGCGACGTCGTCGAACCGTTGGGCGATTCGTGGCACCAAGCTCGCGACCCAGTTCTCGAACAACATCCGCAACGACGCGGGGTTTCTCAACAGCAGCGAGAACGGCGAGCGCGATCCGCACGACCTGTTGTTCCGCCAACGAGGTCAACAAGTCTTTCGCGAAGTCTGCCCGATGGTCTCCGCGCACATCCTGGAGCATCTCGCAGCGTTGCAGATCGAGCCCGAAGCCGTCCACCGATTCTGGTTGCACCAGGCCAATCTGAAGATGAATCAGTTGATCGCGAAGGGAGTGCTCGGCCGCGCCCCGACCGACGCCGAGGCCCCCGTGATCCTCGACGAGTTCGCGAACACCAGTTCCGCAGGGTCCGTCATTGCGTTCCATCGACATCGAGCCGATCTGTCGATCGGAGATATCGGGGTCATCTGCTCGTTCGGTGCGGGCTATTCGGTCGGCAGCGTGATCGTCGAACGCGCAGGCTGATCGATGAGGCTGACGACGGTTCGGACCACGAACGGGACAAGAGCAGGCCGGATCGAGGGCGACCGGATCGTGCTGCTGCCATGGAGCGACGTGGGTGGCCTCCTGGCCGAGCCCGACTGGCGAAGTGCGGCGCTCGATGCCGGTTCACCAGGTGAGACGGTGGCTGCCGATCTTGCCGAACGAGCGACGCTCATTCCGTATCCGGACAAGATCATCTGCCTCGGCCTCAACTACGAGACACACATCAAGGAGATGGGACGAGAGAAGCCGGAGTTCCCAACCCTGTTCGCAAAGTACCGCGGCGCGCTGATCGGCCCCCGCGACCCGATCCAGCTCCCACCGGTGTCGGACAGAATGGATTGGGAGGTCGAACTCGGCATCGTGATCGGTCGTGCGGGCCGCTTCATCGGCGAGGAGGACGCGCTCGAACACGTCGCCGGTTATTGCGTCGTGAACGACATCACGGCCCGCGACTGGCAGAAGCGAACGATCCAGTTCCTTTCCGGCAAGACGTTCGAGGGCACGACTCCCGTCGGTCCCGAGTTGGTCACGACCGACGAGTTGCCTCTCGGCGCAGCGGGACTCATGGTTCGCTGCGAGGTCGACGGTGTGCTGATGCAAGACGCAAGCACCGATGATCTCTGCTTCTCCCCCGCTGCCATCGTGTCGTACATCAGCACGATCATCACGCTCCTTCCCGGTGATCTGATCGCCACCGGAACACCTGGCGGCGTCGGGGACGGGCGCACCCCGCCCGTCTACCTCCGCCGCGGTCAGACCGTACGAACATCGATCGAAGGCATCGGCGAGCTCGTCAATCGCTGTGAATAGCCGGACCGGCGAGACCGGTTACTGTCGTCGGCATGGACAATGACTTGGAAGATGCCCGCAAAGAGCTCGATCAGGAGTTCAACCAGCTCCGCAAGGACCTCGACAAGATCCGCGAACGATTCGACGCGGTCACGGCGGCCGGACCCGAGGCCGACATCAGCGAGCTACTCGAAGACCTCGAGGACACCGTCAAGCAGGTTCGCACCGGCGGGATGATCGGTTCCGGGGCAAAAGGCCACCGAGAAGCACGGGAGAAGTACTTCAAGGCCAAGGGCAAGAACGTCTGACCGGTTGATCGACTTCGAGGCGCGCGCCCGACGCGGAAAATTTGTGACAAAGGTCCCAACATCCCAGCGACGGGAACTGGAGACCGAACCGGGGCGACATCCCCTACATGCAACGTCCAGTACCCAAACATCGGCCGACCCTTGGCCTTTGCCTTGCGCTCAGCGCGGCCGTCGGAGTCGGGTGCAGTAGCGACGACACACAGACCCTGCAAGGTGTCGTGCGCAATCCCCCGCTTGCTGTTGCCACGATCAGTTTGCCCGACGCCCGAAACGACCACGCTCCGACACCGATGAAGGCGCCATCAGGCGAACTTCTCCTCGTCTACTTCGGTTACACCAGTTGCCCGGATGTCTGTCCGACGACGCTGAGCGACATCAGCGTCGCCCTGCAGGACTTGGCGGAACCACAGAGTTCCCGAGTCACCGTAGCGATGACGACGGTGGACCCCGAGCGTGACACCGACCAGGTTCTGATCGGCTATCTCGATCACTTCTTCGACCGCAGCCTGGCACTCCGTACTACCGAGAACTCAGAACTCGACGCCGCAACCCGGGCGTTCGGAGTGCAGTTCGAGGTCGAGGACCATGCGGCCGGAGACTCCTACGACGTCGCCCACACCGCTGTCACGTATGTGGTCGATGATACGGGCACCGTGGTCGTCGAGTGGCCGTTCGGCATGGACAGCCGCGACATGACATCCGATCTCACAACCCTTCTCGACAAGGAGCAAACATGACAACCAACGACCCCACCCGACGCACCTTCACGCGAACGGTCTTGGTAACGCTGAGCGCAGCGGCATTGCTCGCTGCCTGCAGCAGTGACAGCGATTCCGCTGCGACGACCCAAGACTCGTCCGGCTCCATCGAGGTCACCCAGGTCTGGGCTCGGACATCGCCGATGGTCGTGACGGCCGCAGCGGTGTACATGACGATCTCCAATCCTGGCGACGCCGACGACGCGCTCGTATCGGCCTCGGTCGACCCGTCCGTGGCGGGCAAAGTCGAACTCCACGAAACAATCGCCGTCGGCGCCGAAGACGCCACGACGATGACCACCGAGTCGGGCATGCCCCCCACCGAGACGAGCGGCGAGTCGACCGAAGCATCCATGCCTGGTACCGAACTGATGAAGATGCAACCGGTGGACCGGATCGTTGTACCGACTGGGGAAACGGTCGCACTCGAGCCTGGTGGTTACCACATCATGTTGCTCGATCTGGTCGACCCGCTCGAGGTCGGAGCCTCTGTTCAGCTCACCCTCGTCTTCGAAAAGGGTGGCGAGAAGATCGTCACCGCTGATGTTCGTGACATCGCTCCATGACCGCAACTGCAACGGCATGAAGGCGACTCCGGTCTTTGTTGGCCTGCTGGTCGCGGTGGTTCTGACGATCGGCGCCACCTCGTGCGGCTCTGCTGACGAGACCGGTTCTCGCCCAGGTGGCAGCGAAATCGTGGAAATCGTGGTGCCGTTCGGCACCCAAGCACGAATCGATCGGGGCGAGACAGTGTCGGTGATGCCGGCCAAGCTGCAATTGCGCGTCGGTGACACGCTCCGAATTCGCAATGACGACGAAGTCGAACAATACGTCGGGCCCTATCTCGTCTTGGCCGGCCAACAATTCGAACTTCAATACGGGGCAGCCGGAAGGTACGAGGGACTCTGTGCACTCTCCGGAGGCGCACGGTACGAGATCGTGATCACCGAATGAGATCGACGATGACGCTGCTGTTGGTCGCAACCATGCTCGTGTTTGCTGCCCCTGCATGTGGGGGCGGCAACAGCACGGATCCTGCCACCTATGAGGCCACGGACCTGGTGAGCGGAGCCGACGTGTCGGTAGCGTCGTTGCGCGGCAGTCCGGTCCTGCTCATCAGCTGGACGACCTGGTGCAACGAGTGCGACAAGGAACTGTCCCGGCTGCAAACGTTTGCCGAGTCAGAGGTTGCCAGCGGCATCGAGATCATCGCTGTGAACCTCGATGCCGCTGACGTCTCGAACGAGATCGATGCCAAGATCGAAGACCATGGACTGACGACGATTCTTTGGCGGGACAGACGTAACGACTTCAAGCGTGAATTCTCGGCGATCGGGGTCCCGACCACCGTACTGCTCGACGAGCGTGGACTGATCGTCGGAACGTTCCCGGGAGCCGTGGACTTCACCGATGCGGATTTCGTCGACGCGCTCAACCAAGTCGGAGTGTCGCCATCCCCGTAGATGCACTCAACGCAGTCGCCGTCGCGGCCACTGATCACGTGAGGGACAGCTCGCTGCTCGCCACAATCCCGATAGCGATGGCGGCCGGGGTCGTTTCGTTTCTGTCCCCATGTGTACTTCCGCTCGTCCCGGCATACCTCTCCTACGTCACAGGTCTGTCGGCAAGCGAACTCGGGGGCTCTGTTGTTGATCCCAGTGGCTCACATTCATCACGTCGAATCGCGCTTGGGGCACTCGGCTTCGTGCTCGGGATCTCAGTCGTCTTCGTCTCGTTCGGTGCTGCCTTCGGAGGGCTTGGGCGACTGCTCCGTGACTACGAACTCTTCCTCACCCGGTTTTTCGGAGTGCTGACAATTCTCCTCGGATTGCTGCTCGCCGGTGCTTTCAGCCGCATCTCCTTCGCCAGTAAGGAGGCCAGGTTTCACCGACTGCCGCGCGCTGGATTGGCAGGCGCTCCCCTGCTCGGCATCACCTTTGCACTCGGTTGGACGCCCTGCATCGGGCCGACTCTCGGCGCCATTCTCGGTCTGGCCGCATCCAGCAACCAGGCATCTGCGGCGCGGGGCGCGCTGCTCTCTTTTGCCTATTGCCTCGGACTCGGCGTGCCGTTCTTGATCACCGGGCTCGCGTTCGATCGAACGATGCGCGGACTCTCGGTCGTGAAACGCCACTACCAGGCCGTCATGGTCGTCGGCGGTGCCACCCTGGTCATCATGGGAGTGCTGCAGGTCACCGGTGTCTGGACCAATTTGATGAATCAACTGCAGAGCAGATTCGGCGGCACCGATCTTCCGCTTTGAGGGTGTGCCGAAGTGCGCTTCCCTCGACCGACGGAAGGCGTTTCGAAGCTGTTTGATGACCTTGTCCTCTGGCTTCGGGTGCCTTCGATCGGCAAGAGTTGGGGCGTGGAAAACCTCCCGCTCTCTCATGTCATCATCCATGGCCACGACGTTGGCTATCGACGAAGTGGCCAGGGGGAAACGATCCTGCTGATCCACGGCCTCGCCGGCAGCTCGCGAACCTGGCGCGACGCGCAGGCCCGACTCTCGCTCACGCACGACGTCATTGCGCCTGACCTACTCGGCCACGGGGAATCGGCCAAACCAATGGGCGACTACTCGCTCGGTGCATTTGCGAGCGGATTGCGTGATTTCCTCGCTGCACTCGATGTCTCCAAGGCAACGATCGTCGGACAGTCCTTCGGCGGCGGGGTCGCCATGCAACTTGCGTACCAGCACCCCGAACTGTGTGAGCGGTTGGTGCTGGTCAGCAGCGGTGGGCTCGGCCGCGAGGTCAGTTGGATGCTTCGGTCGCTCACCTTGCCCGGTGCCGAGCATCTGATGCCGTTCGTGTTCCCACGGCTCGTGGCCGATCGCGGCGACGACGTGGTCCGGTTCCTCTCACGAAGGGGCATTCGATCACCGCGGCTGGAGGAGATGTGGCGCGCCTATGCGTCGTTGGCAGGCGCCGAGAATCGCAAGGCGTTCATTCGAACGATCCGAGGGGTGATCGAACCCGGCGGGCAGACCGTCAGTGCGCTCGACCGTTTGTACCTTGCCGCCCACCTGCCGACGTTGATCCTGTGGGGAGATCGCGACGAGATCATTCCGGTCAGCCACGCCTACGGCGCGCACGAGGCAATTGCTGGTAGCCAACTGGTCATCCTCGAAGGCGTCGGTCACTTCCCGCATGTCGAGGCCCCGGACAAGTTCGTGGCGGCCCTCGAAGACTTTCTCGAGTCCACCCCAGCCGGTTCGGCGCCATCGGAAACGCTCCACGATCTGGTCGTCGCCCGCGCGGCGTCGTAGAGGCCCACTGCAACGATCGCCCCAAGCCCCCCAACCCCCCCCCCCCCCAACCCCCCCCCCCCCCCCCCCCCCCCCGGACCCCCCCCCCCCCCGCCAACGCCCCCCCCGCCCCCCCAAAAACCGCCGGGGGTTGGCCCCCCCCCAGAGGGCCCCCCGGGCAAAACGGGAGCACCC
>JANOEM010000130.1:0-4671 GCA_031413195.1 Actinomycetes bacterium | reverse complement strand
CGCACCATCAAGAGCCCGATCCCGGCGGTGATCGACCGCACCTTCGTGCTGCCCGGCGAGTATGTCGCCGCCGGCCAGAGAATTCTCTTGCTGCACAATCCCAAGGAAGTCTGGGTCGAGGCCGATCTCGTGCGCAAGTTGAAGAGCTACGACGGTCGGATGCCTGGCTACTTCAAGCACGATCCGATGTCGCTGTTCCGCGAGCACGTGTGGATCAACCCGTTCTGGGAGGACGACCCCAATGAGATCGCCGGCATCGTCGGAGCGAACCGGGTGCTGTTCGGCAGCGACTGGCCCCACATCGAAGGGATGCCTCACCCGCTCGACTACGTCTCCGAGTTGTCCAAGTTCACCGATGCCGAACGCCAGTTGATCCTGCGCGACAACGTGCGCGAACTCACCAAACTCGCTGCCTGAATCGCCCGTTGCAAGCCGGCTGTTCCGGCCGTCATCCGACGATCAATTGACAATCATTCGACGATGATGGTCTGAACTTCCCTGACGGTCATCGGCAGTTCTGTCGTGGTGACGAATGCCTCGTCCAGTGTGCCGCCGCCGCCCGAGTTCGATGCCCACGTGACCCGCCACACGATCGACCAGCGGGCATCGAAGACGTCGGTGTCGGTGATCTCGGACGAATGCTGGTATGTGTACATGCAATCGGATGGCGTGAGCTCGCCGTCGCTCGGCTGCCAGGCGCGTCCCGGCCCTGCGCAGATCACGTCCTGGGAGTCGGGTTCACCGGGGCTGAAGACCAAACGGATCGGTTCGGCCGTGACGGTGGCAGTTATCCGTCGGCGAAGGTCTGCACCGAGGCCTGCGCGGTGACCGGAACGTATTGCGCCGGGTCCGTCCACAGCCACATGTCGTACTTGACGATCGCGTTGCTACTCGGTGGGGCTGAACCGAAACTGGGCTTGGGGACGTTCGCGATGACCTTGTCCCACGCGTTGTCGGCCAGTTCCTTCGGCGTGATCTCGGCCAGCCAGTGCTCGGTGATGGAACGATCGGTGCCCGTCCCAGCGGCGCAGATCTTGACGTGCCGCCGGTAGCGGATGCCATCGATGATCTTGGTCTGGGGCATCTTCTGCCACTCGCAAGCCGGAGGCTCCGACGAAGCCGGAGTAGTAGTGGCAGGCGGCTTGCCAGGCACAGGCTTGGTAGACCCCGAGGCCCCGACACTCGCGCTGATAGTCCCCGCCCCCCCATCACTCCCCGCCGACGTCCCTGTGGCGTCATTGCCTGATTCATCGCTGAATGACGAGCTCGGTGTTGCAAGTAGGAATGCCAACGCGCACACCGCGACCCTTAGAAACCGCACAGATCCCCTCCTTCCAATCGCTCAAGCCTCGTATTGGCGAATAGGCGCCAAAAACCATTGGTGTTTCGAAGCTCCCAATTCAGCCGAGTTGAGGCGAGCAGGTCGTCAAAGATGATGTCGTCGTCGGGATCGCTCGGATTGGATACGTCAAAAACAACGACCGAGTCAAACGCGCATCCATTGACAATTGCCGATTCACCGTCAATCTCGACATCGTCGACGCGAACTTTGAATTCTCCATGACCAGCAACTGCACGAAGGTTGTTCTGAATGCGACTCGTCATAGTCGCTCGGACGGCCTGATCGACGGGCGAGCCTTCTACGGCGATCAGCGCGAAGTCACAGGTAGCGGGGTCGTAGCCGCAACGGCTGCGTTCGGCCATGGCGGCTTCGAAGTCGGCGGCTACTTGGGCTTCGACTGATTCGTTGGCTGGTGCACTCGATGCGGCCGTTGTCGTCGATGGTTCGGGTGCGGTCGAGGTTGGCGCATCGGAGTTGGTGATCGTGGGCTGCTCGATTGGCTCGATCGTGGTCGCCGGTGTCTTGGCTGTCGACACGGTCGTAGCGGTGGCCGGGGTCGGATCCAGGGCGAGGTCGTTGTCGGACCCGCTGGCACACCCGACGAGCAGGGCACACGCGGCGGCGATGAGGAATGGGTGGCGGGAGGTCATGGGGAGTCGATGCACGGTTCGGATCTCATGCCTCACTGAGTGTTTCCGCATCCACGAAAGTGGAAGAAAACTCAATTCAGGGCGCCGCCGTACGCCGCTCAGGATGGCATGAAAAGTCCGCGCTGCCACGTCACCGAGGGTGGTTTTTTGCGCACTGAGGATGCGGATTGATCGTGCCCAACACGCCGAAGCCGCGTCCACCGCCCCCGATGGATGATGTGTGTCCCACCCGGGTGGGACGGAAGTCATCCGATGGGCCCGAATGACGTCCTGATGGATGATGTGTGTCCCACCCGGGTGGGACGGAAATCCTCCGATGGGGCCGCCGGGGCCGATGGGGCCGCCGCGCCGGGGCCGTTGCGACGGGGCCGCCGGGGAGACGACGGGTTACGCGGAGTCGCGGGCGAGGTCCTCGAGCGCGGTTTGCTTGGCCCAGCGGTAGTCGGGCTTGCCAGCAGGTGATCGAACGATCTCGTCCACCACGGTGAGGCGGCGCGGCACCTTGTAGCCGGCGATGTGGCCGCGGCAGTGTTCCTGCAGGGATTCCAATGTTGCGGTCGTTCCATCACGAAAGTGAATGACCGCAGCAACACTCTCGCCGAAGCGGTCGTCGGGGATACCCACGACAACGGCGTCGAAGATCTCGGGGTGGCTCTTCAAAGCGTTCTCGACCTCTTCCGGGAAGACCTTCTCGCCACCGGTGTTGATGCACACCGAACCCCGGCCGAGCAGGGTGATCGTGCCGTCGGCCTCCAGCCGTGCGTAGTCGCCGGGGATCACGTAGCGCTTGCCATCGGGCGCGACGACGAACGTCGCAGCCGTCTTCTCCGGGTCCTTGTAGTAACCGATCGGGAGATTGCCGCTGCGTGCGAGCCGACCGATCTGGTCCGAACCGGCAGGGATCGGATTGAGGTCTTCGTCGACGACGATCGCGTCGCGGATCGCGCTCACCGTTGGCCCACCCTGAACCGGCGCGCCCTTGCTGACCATGCTGATTCCGTTAGCGCCGCCTTCGCTGGATCCGATTGCATCGGTGATCACGATGTTGGCGAAAAGGTCGACGAAGGCGTCCTTCAGGCTCTGACTGAACAGCGCCGCCGTTGACGAGATCGCGAACATCGACGACGTGTCGTAGCGATCTGGATTGAGGGTGATCTCGTCCATCAGCGGACGGGCCATCGCGTCGCCGGTGATCATCAACAAGTTGACCTTTTCGTCGCCGATCAAGCGCCAGACTTCGGCCGCGTCGAATCGATCCATCAACACGATCCGGTTGCCGGTGAAGCTGCCGCCCATCACGCCCCATTGGGCCGCTCCGTGCATCAACGGCATCGTCGGCAGGCTGGTCAGTGCGAACGCATTGCCCTTCTCGACGAACTCCTCGGGCGACTGCATCACATGCCCGCTGCGGATGTCGATGCCGCCACCCAGAGCCATCAACACGTCGGCATGGCGCCAGACGACGCCCTTGGGCATGCCGGTCGTCCCGCCCGTGTAGAGGATGTAGAGGTCGTCGTCGCTTCGTTGCGGGAAGTCGCGGGCGGGTGACTGGGCGGCAAGCGCGGCCTCGTAGTCGGGGCCGATGACCAACACGTGATGCAGAAGCGGCGAGTACGGCCGCACCCCTTCGACCCGATTTGCGAACTCGGGCGCGACCACCAACGCGGCGAGGTCTGCGTTGTCGAAGATGTATGCCAACTCGTCGGCCACGTAACGGTAGTTGATGTTGACCCAGACGGCGCGCAGCTTGAAGACGGCCCAGACGGTTTCCACCCACTCGGCACAGTTCAGCGCGTAGATGCCGACGTGGTCGCCGGGACCGATTCCTTGGGCGGCGAGGTGATGGGCGAGTTGATTGGCGCGTGCGTCCATCTCGCTGTAGGTGCGCCGAATGTCGCCGGCAACGATGTAATCACGATCCGGCCAGGCGTCTGCCGCCTGCTCGAACAAGTCGGCCAGATTCCACGTTGTTGCCCCCATGACCAACAGTTGATCACATTTCTGACGCCTCGTCAGATACGGGCGGAGCGTGGCACGCTGTGCTGATGACAGAGCAACACGATTCGGTCACCTCCCGCCAGCAACCCCGCCAGCAACTCCGCTTCGATGGCCAGGTCGCAGTGGTCACCGGGGCCGGCCGAAACCTCGGCCGGGCGTACGCAGTGCTGCTCGCCGAGAGGGGAGCGAAGGTCATCGTCAACGACCTCGGCGTCGGCATCAGCGACACCGACGGCGTGGCAGATGCACCGGCGAGCAATCCGGCCGACGACGTGGTGGCCGAAATCATTGCCGCTGGGGGAACGGCCGTCGCCGACACGAGTTCGATCACCGATGTCGACGGTCCCGCGATCCGGACCGCGCTCGAAGCGTTCGGTCGGATCGACATCGTCATCAACAATGCCGGCGTCGTTCGACAGGCGCTGGTGGCCGACTACAGCGACGAGCGCTGCCGGGCGATGACCGACACCCACCTGCTCGGAACGATGAACGTCACGCGCGCCGCGTGGCCGCACATGGCAGCACAGGGAAGTGGTCGGATCGTCAACCTGTCCAGCGGATCGGGTCTGATGGGCATTGCCAACATGACCATGTACGGCGCGGTCAAACTCGGTGTGGTCGGTCTCACCCGTGCCCTCGCGGTCGAAGGACGGCCGCTCGGCATCGTTGCGAACGTTGTTG
>JANOEM010000129.1:0-2559 GCA_031413195.1 Actinomycetes bacterium | reverse complement strand
GGCGGAACTCGACGAAGCAGGCGAGCGGGATTGACTCGCACGGGGGCCGAACCACCATGGCAGGGTCAAACGCCGGCGCTGCCTCGTAGGTCACGAAACCAACCGCCCAATGCCCTCGTTCAGCGGCCCCTTGGGCAGCTTGGATCACCGCCCGAACTTGATCGAGACTCGTCGCCACATGGACCGCCTGCGGTTCGAGATATGTCGTTACCACGCCCGCGACAACGTCGTCATGGCGGATCAACCGAGATTCGATTTCGATCCCGGCTCTCAACGTGGGCCCCGATCCATTGCCCCGAAGCTACCCGTCCGAGCGGAGAGATCCAGCCGCCCCCACCCGAGGCTTTCGCGCACGGCGAGGCTTTCGCGCTCGCCCGTTCGCGGGCGAAAGCCTCGGGTGGCGCGAAAGCCTCGGGTGGGAGGTCAGCAGCAGGTTGTCGGTTCGACGGATGTTGGCGCGCCGACGGACACGAGCGAGGAATCGGCGGGGGTGCAGCACTCACCAACGGGTGGGTGCATCACCGTGGCGTCGGCGAGGACGGTGTAGATCTCCCAGGGGATCTCTGGGCCGGATACCCAGACCTTGTCCTGCACCGCGAAGCAACACGTGGTGGCCTCTTGCACGTCGCAGGCGGCGCCTTCGGCCTGCATGCGCGTTACCGCCGCCGCGACCTCGTCGGTCGATTCGACCTCGACACCGACGTGGTTCAGCGTTCCCGGCTCGCCCTGACCGGCGATCAGCACGAGCTTCAGCGGGGGCTCGGCGATCGCGAAGTTGGCGTAGTTCTCGCGGATCTTTGCAGGCGGTGTGTTGAACAGCTTGGTGTAGAACTCGATCGAAGCATCGAGGTCTCCGACATTGAGGGCGAGCTGGACACGTGACATGGCTTCTCCTTGGTTTCAGATCGATGAGGTGCGGATTATCGCTTTGATGATCATCGATGTATTGAGTATGGCGAATAAATCGAAGAATATCAATGTATTGCTTCGAAGATCTTCGATATAGTTTTGGTATGGCGACTCGATCGACGACAAAACGACGCACTGCCAACGACCCGATCGCCTGTTGCACTCCTGTGCGAACCGATGTCCTCGGCGAGCAGCAGGCCGAACTGCTGGCGCAGTCTTTCGCCGCGCTCGCGGACCCGATCCGCCTCCGGCTGCTGTCGTTGATCACGTCAGCACACGACGAAGTGTGCGCCTGCGACCTCGTCGAGCCGTCGGGCCGATCTCAGCCAACCGTCAGTCATCACATGAAGATTCTGGTCGACGCAGGTCTCGTCGAACGCGAAAAACGCGGGCTGTGGGTGTGGTACCGGGCAGTACCGGCCCGTCTCGACGCCCTACGTGCCGTGCTTGGCTAATACCGAGCTTGGCTGAACAAGCTCAATAGTGGCGGAGTTCGACCACCGCGCCATCCGGGTCGCGCACATAGAGCGAGGTGCCGTTGCCACGCGCGCCGTAGCGGGTGGCCGGACCATCGACGACGTCGAACACCCCGGACGCGGCAACCGCTGCGAGGTCGATCGGTTCAACGACCAGGCAGAAGTGATCGAGGCGTCCCGGGACCGTGCTGCCCTCGATGAGATCGATGATGGTCGATTCATCAACCCTGATGGAAGGAAACGGCGCCTCGCCGCGCCGCCACTGGTCGACCCGGACCGGTTCCAAGCCAAGTACGTCGATGTACCAACGCAGGGAACGTTCGAGATCAGCGCACGTCAGCACGATGTGATCGAGTGCAGTCACGTTGATCTGCGGATTCACAGTGATCCTCCTTGCTGAACTTCGACACTGGCGTCGGCCGGGCGAGCATGCGCGAGAACGAACACGAACGAGTCGTCATCGGCTGCGGCTCTCCCACCCTCGGGCTTCAGCACGGCCTTGACATCGAGTCCGGCTGCGGCAGTCAGTTCTCGAAAGCCCTGTTGGGTGTGCCAATGCAGCAGCCACGGACGTTCTTCGACCGTGCTGCCAGATGGGGTGGTCAGTTCGTAGCGAAGGAACGTCGTTTGGCAGCGAGCCTCCTCGTCGCGGTGCTCTTCGACAGGTGTGAGCGCCATGGTCGTGCCCGGCGACGGGCTGCGCACCCGGGTCCGCCCGATTGCCTCCGGCGGCGTCGGGGCAGGCACGAACAACGGGATGAGCACCGAACCACCAGGTTCGAGGTGCAGACGGATCCGATCGAGTGCGCGAGCGGCGGTGTCATCGTCTGGCAACAGGTTGAACGTCGGACCGGCGATGAAGATCGAGCGGTAGCGCCGGGGTAGTTCCATTTCTTCCATCGACTGGTTGTGGACTACGACGTCGAGACCGAGTTCGAGTGCCGCGCTTCGACATCGAGCCAGCATGTCGGGCGAAGAGTCGAGGCCCTCGACATCGAGCCCCCGTGATCGCAACTCGAGCAGCGGGTCGCCGTCCCCACAACCGAGCTCCAATGCCGGTTGACCCGATCTCTCGATGAACCGTGCGTACGGGTCGGCATTCGGAGCAGCCGACGATCGCAGCGGTCCGTACAGTTCGGCGACGATGCCTGTGTAGAACCGAGCGGGTTCGATC
>JANOEM010000128.1:0-25090 GCA_031413195.1 Actinomycetes bacterium | reverse complement strand
GTCGATGACGTGGATCACGCCGTTGCTGGCGACGATGTCGGTGGCGGTCACCGTGGTGACTTCGTTGAGCATGACGCTGCCGTCGACGATGGTGACGGCGATGTCGCTGCCCTCAACGGTCGGGACGTCACCTTCGGTCACGTCGGCGGCCATGACTGCACCCGACACAACGTGGTAGGTCAGGATCGAGGTCAGGACTTCCTTGTTCTCCGGCAGCAGCAATGCATCGACCAAGCCGGCCGGCAGGGCTTCGAATGCGGCGTTCGTCGGTGCGAACACTGTGAACGGGCCCTCACCCTGCAGGGTCTCGACGAGGCCGGCAGCTGCGACGGCAGCGACCAGGGTCGAGAAGTCGGGGTTCGAGCTGGCGATCGCAACGATGTCCTCGGCTGCGGGAGCCTCGGTCGTCGGGGCTTCGGTGGTGGCAGCGGCCTCGGTCGTTGCCGGAGCGGCAGCGGTTGTCGGGGTGGTGGCTGCGGAATCATTGTCGTCTGATCCGCAGGCGGCGGCAAACAGGCTGGCTGATGCTACGGCTAGGGCGACCAATTTCTTGTTTCTCATTCGGGGGGCTCCTTCGTACAGTTCACGGTTGTCGTCTGCTGACGATCGACAGGTATACGGAACCCTTCGACGGGCTGGATGTCGATTTCGTGATAAATCTTTTTGCTGATCGAGCCGCCCGTGGCCCAAAGGTCGGGCTACTGGCCGTTGACGATGATTTCGTCGATGCTCGAATCAGCGCCATCGCCGGAGACTTTCATGCCGATCGTCATCGCTTCGGACAGGGTCGCGTCGCGGACCGTGGTCCGGAGCAAACTGCTCTTCGATCTACAACGACCAGAAGTGGCGAAGCGGTGACGGAGCGATGAACTGCTCGACGTAGGGACACTCGGCCGGTGCGATGGACCTCGGCTACGACTTGCAGTTCCTCTGGATTCTCCGGCAGCGGGCCGCAGGCGAGAGCGCTTCTCGCGTCTGGAGACCGGAATTCAGCTGTTGAGCGAACTCGGTAAGCGCGTTCATCACTGACCACGACTGCCGGGGAGCCAAGCGTCGTGGCCGTTGGCTCTGGGATGTCGGCCCGGTCGGCGGCGGTGGCTTCGTCCCGATCGCTGGCCATTGACAATACTGTCCGATACGCTCTCTATTTCTAGATCGGACAGTATTGTCCGAACAATCGCGGATGAAGAAAATGGACAATATTGTCCAGTCAGGCAGGATGACGTGAAGCAGACGATTCGAGTCAACACTGGAGCGGACCTTGGACGCGCCATCGCCGAGATCCGCTCAGCGCAATCGATCAGTCAGGCCGACCTCGCCGAGCTCGTGGGGCTATCGCCGAACTACATCTCCAAGATCGAGACCGGGCGCACATCGTCGATCCTCGAACATGAACTCCGGGTGCTCCGCCGTCTCGGCGCCACGATCACGATCGAGGTACCCAGTGCCCGAAGTTGAGAGGCTGAGAGTCTGGATCCACGACCAAGCGGTCGGTTCCATCGAGCGCGACAAGATGGGCGAAGTCCGGCTCCGCTACTCGGACACTGTTCGCGGCAGTCAGCCGTTCAACACGCCGGTCCTGTCGTGTTCGTTGCTGTTGTCGACGAAACAGATGAAGGCCACGGCATTCGTCGATGGGCTTCTGCCCGAGGGCGACTACCGCCGCTGGCTCGCCGAGCGAGCCAGGATCCTCGCAACTGACTCGTTCGGGTTGATCAAGCACTACGGACGCGACATCGCCGGCGCCGTGCAGTTCCTGCCCGAAGGTGAGCACCCCGTCGACGACGCTCACTGGGCGATCGAATCTCTCGCCAGCGATCAGTTGAACCAGATGATCGCCGATCTGCCACTCAATCCGTTCGCCATCATCGACGAGTCCGAATTGAGCCTGGCTGGCCTTCAGGCCAAGATGCTGCTCGTCGCCCAAGGCGATGGCACATGGGCGCGCCCACTTGGCGGACGACCATCGACGCACATCCTCAAGCGGGACAGTGACCGTCATCCCGGAGTCGTCGCTGCCGAATGCGATGCTCTCGCTCTCGCTCGGCACGTCGGTCTCACGACTGTCAACGCACACGTCGAGCGTCACGGCGACTACGACTGCATCCTGGTCGAACGCTTCGACCGCGTCATCGACGACGCCGGCAACGTGACCGGACGAGTCCACCAAGAGGACGCATGTCAGGCGCTCGGTCTGTCACCGCTGCAGAAGTACGAGCTCCACCACGGTGGCGGAGGTCCGACGTTCCAACAGGTCGCGTCGCTCCTCGACCGCTACGCCGCCGACCCAGTCGGAGAGCTCGATCGTCTGGCAGCAGTCGCCGCGTTCACCGCCATCATCGGCAACGCGGACGCCCACGGCAAGAACACGGCGTTCATCATCGAGCGCAACGGGTCGATCCGCCTCACCCCGCTGTACGACACGGTGCCGACCGTGCTGTTCCCGCGCCTGCGCGCAGAAGCGGCGATGACCCTCGGTGGTGCGGTCACGTTCGGCGGCATGAACCTCGCTGCCATCGAGCGAGAAGCCACCCGTTGGCACCACTCCCCGAAGTCCGCAGCGGCAGCAGCGACCGAGTGTGCCGACCGCATGCTCGATGCACTCGACAGTGACCTGATCGATCCTGCCGGCCGCTTGGCCAAGCAAGTTCGCAAAGCCGCTCGGCGATTTCTGCCGTCCCCGAGTTGAACCGTTGAACGAACGGGCGGATGTGAACTGAGCTCTGCGTGACATGACTCGTGTCGTGACGTTGCCGACGCGCAGCCAGATCACCTTGGGCGGTGGTCCGTACAGGAACGCCAGTTGCCGGAAGTCGGTGTCCTTGGAGACGATGGCATAGCCCTCGACACCGGCGTAGTCCCAGATGACGCGATCGGTTGCGACATCGAGCCTGACCTCGGCGACGTGAGCGCTGTCCGGATACTCGGCGGTCAGTCTGCCGACGAGATGGCGCGACAGGTTCTGATCGAAGAGCAGCCTCACGCCGGAGCGGCGAGCCGATGCTCCCGGAGCGCGGCAAACTCGAGGCGTTGCAGATCGGGCGACGGATCGATCCCGAATGCTTCCAGAAGGGCCGTCCGAGCCCGCTGGAAGGCCAACAACGCGTCGCTTTGTCGGCCGAGGCGGTAGTACGCCGTCATCAGGCGAGCCCAGAACGGCTCGTGTTCCGGCCGGTCAAGCACCAGCGATTCGAGCCGCTCGGCTGCGTCAGCGGTATCACCGACGGCGAGTTCTGCGTCGAGATCCAGTTCGATCAGGTCCAACCAGAACTGGTCGAGTCGGCGTCGTTGCGGGACGAGTTGATCATGCGTTGCAAGGTCCCCGAGCGGCTCGCCGCTCCACTCATTCCGAGCCTGCTGGGCGAGATCACGAGCGAGGCGGGGATTCGACAGGAGCGAGGCGCGTGCCTGACGAACAAGGTCCTCACTGCGACACAGGTCGATCTGGGTCTCGTCAACCGCCAGGACGTAACCCGGGGGTTGAGATCTGACGGGCCCGTCGTCTCCACCAAGGGCGGCGCGGAGCTTGGCGACGTGGGACTGGACTGACCGGCGCGCGGTCGGTGGCGGGTCTTCACCCCAGAGCGCATCGACCAACGAGTCTGTCGAGACCACTCGGTTGGGGCTGAGCAAGAGCTGCACCAGTACGAGCCGGGGCTTGGACCCGCCCACATCGATCGCACTGCCGGCCGAGTCGAGGACTTGGACAGGACCGAGGACGCGGAACTGGAGCCGATCAACGATCTCAGCGCTCTCGTTGGCCTGCTCAATCACTGCCCACGCTACCTCACGATCTCTGCAACATCGTCGCGCCAAACGGTTGTAGCTGTGTTGTGGGGTCGCGAACCAGCAGCTCAGGGCCCGCGCAGAGGGTCGTTCGCGGAGCCAAACGGCACGCAATCGGGCTGATTCCTCCGTTCGGCGCCTCCACGGCCCCGCCGCCGGTCGACCGCCGCCGTCCGCCGCCGTCCACCGGTCGCTTGGCTCGGAGCGCCACCGCGGGATGACAACACCGTCATGTTCCCGTGCGATTCATGTTGAACCGCACCCCGCTACTTCGTCTCAGCATGCTGTTGCTCGTGAGCACAACGGCGACACCAGCGACCGCTCAATACGGATCGGATCCAGGGCCACCATGGCGTGAGCCTCGGATCACCTTCGTAGATGAACCGACTCCGCAAGCGCGTGAGATCATCGTGTGGGCGGTGGATCGGTTCCGCGACGCCGGCTTGCAGCTCCCGGATCTGAAGGTCTCATTTCCTGTGACGTGCGCCGGAAAGGGGGCGCTCTACCACGTCGGCCGGGGCTGGATCGAGTTTTGTCGCATCAACAAGCGCAGGGCGCTTCATGAGTTCGCACATGCCTGGGAAGACACCTCGGGGGCCGTCGACCGCCAGGCGTTCCTCGAAATTCGCGGCCTGAGCGTCTGGTGGGGCGGTACCGAGATGCCGTCGCGCGAACAGGGCTGCGAACAACTCGCCCAGATCATCGCCTGGGGTCTCATGGGTTTCGACCCGCGAGGCCTACCCCAGCTACCAGCTAGCTCGGTGAGCGAATTGACAGCGGCTTTCGTCATGCTCACCCGACAGTGAAGCGATCCATCCACCCAAATACGGCCACAATGCTCGTCGGCCTGTGCGTCAAAGCGTCAAGCCTGCGTATTTGGCCTTCACGTTGGACACCTACGCGCACGTGATGCCGGGCCAGCAGGCCGAGGCCGCAGCCGCGGTGCACGCACTCCTCGAAAACTCTGTGACCAACCACTGTTTCGCAGGTGGATCCTGATCCCCGAAACCTGCAAAACCCCTCATCACAATGGAGCCCAGAGAGGGAATCGAACCCTCGACCATTTCATTACGAGTGAAATGCTCTGCCGACTGAGCTATCTGGGCGACGGGACGATGCTAGCGGTTCAGGCTCGCCGGTGACCACGCCGTTTGGCCACCCGTTTGAGTGGTCAATCCGACGCCATCAATCCGACGCCATCTTCGTGCCACGGCGGTAGTAGCGATCGTGCCAGATCCCTCGTGGGTCCTCATCCCGGACAGGCATCCGCCAGGATGTGAGTCGCGTCGTCGGTGCTCCGAGATCGACCGCGCACAACGCTCTGGGTTGGTCGTCCGTGCCGTCGACGTAGGCATTGGCGGCTTCGAGGGTGATGTATCGCGATGCGAGAGCGCGGTACAGGTGCTGCCACAGGCGATCCCGACCCGGTTGGTACAGCACTTCGATATGGCCCTGGACAGTCACCTTGCGATAGGGCGCTTCGTCCTCATCGATCGAGATGCCGATCCGGGGATCGCGGAGCATGTTCTGCCAGATCATCGCCGGCTCACGCGGCGTGAAGCACAGGCGGTCGCCGTCCATGATGAACCACAGCGGTAACACCCGAGGCATCCCGTCGGCATCGACCGTTGCGATCCGGGCCAGATGGTTGGGCTCTGCCAGGAACGAGTAGACCTCGTCGATCGACAACTTCGGCATGATTCAGTCTGTCACTCAGCCGCTGATCGGCGGGAGGTCGAGCAGAAGCGCTTGTAACAACAGCGCCTCATTGGGATTGCGTTCCAGCGCTTCCAACGCTTTGTGGATCCGCGAGACCGCCGACGCAGCGACATCGGGGCGGGTGAGGGTGCCCGCGACCAGCGCGTCGCGATATGAGCCCGCCATCGTTGCCAAACCGAACCGCAGTTCGTCGACACGGTGCCGACGAAGCTCGCGCTTGTGGCGTTCCTCCAGAGTCTTCTTGCCGCTCCCTCGTTCACCGATCGACTTGATCCGTTCCTCCATCGCCGCGACCTCGGCTGCGTGGCGATGATTGAGGGGAGCAGCCGCAGCCTCTATCTCCCACAGCAGCGCGTCGACCGCAGCGACAGCGGCCCTGCCTGTCCCGTCCAGTTGGCGGGGTGTGCCGGCGAACAGCTCTCGGCGGGCGGCGAGATGGGTGTCGTTCGCCAGCAGCCGGGCTCGGGTGAGGTCACCGTGGGCTGCCGATGCAGATTCGACTGCACGGTCGGCACTGATGCCTTCCCCCACCAACGTCTCGACCACGAGGCTGTCGGGAATCGGGACGAAGTCGATCCGGATGCAGCGCGACGCAATGGTGACGAGGTCTTGCGGCATGAAATCGGCCAGGATCACGAACACCGTGCTGTCGGGTGGTTCCTCCACCGTCTTCAGCAACTTCGCTGCCGCCTCCGGGCTGAGCAGATGGAACTCTTCGAGGATGAGCACCTTGCGATTGCTCTCGGTGGGGGCGAGCGATGAGAGGCGGATGATCTCATCGGCCTGGTCCTTGGAAATGGCCGCCCCGACGCGGGAGAACTCGCGAACATCGGGATGCATACCGTGCAGCGCGAGCCGAGCATCGCGTTGGTCGGCGTCGTCGCCCCCGCTCAACAGTGCGGCGGCGAACGATCGCGCCGCTTCGTTCTTCGTGCTTCCCGGCGGACCCACGAACAGGTAGGCGTGCAGAGGTTTCGCGACCGATGCGCGAAGTCGCCGAACCGCGTCTGGCTGGCCGACGACCGAAGCCCACAGGTCGGCCATCAGATACCCAGCCGATCGGCAACCGTTGATCGGATCAGCCTGGCGACGTCGGCCTTCTGGCCAGTCCCGTCGATGACGAGCCAACGTTGGGGGTCGACTCGGGCCATCTCGGCGAATCCGCCCCGTACTCGAGCATGGAATGCGCTGTCGGCCTGTTCGAAGCGGTCGAGGTGCCGGCCGGCCATCCGTTGCGCCAGGATCTCGGGCGGGACGTCGATCAGCAGGACGAGTTCGGGCCAGACGCCGTCGAGGGCCCAGTCGCTGGTCGAACGCAACACGTCGAGCGGCAAACCCCGCCCGTAACCCTGGTAGGCAAGGCTGGAGTAGACGCTGCGATCGCTGACCACATGGCTTCCCGCAGCAAGCGACGGTCGAATTATCTGGTGCGCGTGTTGGGCGCGATCGGCGGCGATCAACAGCGCCTCGGCCTTGTCGGCGAGGTCGGTGTTGACCGAGTCGTGGAGGATTTCGCGGATCTTCGCGCCAAGCCGTGTGCCGCCGGTCTCTCGGGTGTGAACGGCGCCGATTGCCTTGGCCAGAAGCAGCGAATGGGTGCTCTTGCCGCAGGCTTCAGCACCTTCGAGCGCGATGTAGCGGCCACGGTCGGCCTGGCTGTCCGTCACGCCGTTCGTCACGCCAGAACCATAGCGGCCGAGTCGAATCGGCAGGTCGGTCGGGAATTGCCGTGACCTCCCGTCATCCTCTGGTATACCATGATATGATACTAGAATCCTAGATAGTGAGATCATGATGAGCGAGAACCCGGAACCACTTCCAACTGCTGAGCTGAGGGCCCCCGGTTACACCCATGGTCATCATGAGTCCGTGCTTCGTTCCCACACCTGGCGCACCGTCGAGAACTCCGCTGCATACGTTGCGCCGCTCTTGTCGCCTTCGACCACGGTCCTCGACGTCGGGTGCGGTCCGGGCACGATCACCATCGACATCGGGCTCCGGGTCGCGCCGGGCCGCGTGATAGGTGTCGATGCGTCGGCTGATGTGATTGCCGCAGCGGCGCGGCGATCCCAGGATCTCGGTGTCGACAATGTCGAGTTCGTCGTCGGTGATGCTTATGCGTTGCAGTTCGAAGACGACAGATTTGACATCGTTCACGCCCATCAGACGTTGCAGCATTTGGCCGACCCGGTCCGCGCCCTGCAGGAGATGTTCCGGGTGACGAAGCCAGGCGGAGTCGTGGCTGCCCGCGATGCCGACTATGGCGGCATGTTCTGGTTCCCGTCGACGACAGGGCTTGATCAGTGGATGATGGTCTACCAGGCGGTTCACCGCAGCAACGGTGGAGAGCCGAATGCGGGCCGCTCGATGCGACATTGGGCCCTCCAAGCCGGGTTCGACGATGTTGCCTGCTCGGCTTCGATGTGGTCGTTCGGAACCGAAGCCGAACGTGCCTGGTGGGGAGGCTTGTGGGCCGATCGGGTTCTGGAGTCTGCGTTCGCGCCGCAGGCCCTTGCCCTCGGCGTTGCAGACGAGGCCGATCTGCAGCGCATGTCGACGAGTTGGCATGAATGGCTACAGGCGCCGGACGCGTGGTTCGGTGTACCCCACGGCGAGATCATCGCTCGCAAACCATCGGCCGGATGACCGACACGAACGTCAGGCTTTCTTGGCCACCGGCTTTTTCGCCGCTGCTTTCTTTGTGGGCGCCCGCTTCGCGGCGGTCTTCTTGGCAGGGGCTGCCTTCTTCGCCGCAGCACGTTTGGTAGCGGATGCCTTCTTGGCCGGAAGGCCACCCTTTTCGATGATCGCCTCACGGCGGATCGCCAACAGTTCATAGGCCCGCTCGTTGGGCATCGCCTCCAGGCGGTCGCCCTTGCTGAGGGATGCGTTCGTCTCGCCGTCGGTCACGTAGACACCGAACTTGCCGTCTTTGGCCACCACGGCACGGCCGCTGACGGGATCGTCGCCGAACTCGCGCAGCGGACCCTTGGCAGCCATCGACTGCCCGCCACGCTTGAAGACCTTGGGCATCGAGAAGATCTCGAGTGCCTGCGGCAATGTGATCTCCAGCAGTTGCTCTTCACTGCTGATGTTGCGGTAGTCCTTGCCCTTTTGCACGTACGGCCCGTAACGGCCGTTGTTGGCGACGATCTCGACCCCGTCGGCCGGGTCGACGCCAACCGTTCGCGGCAACTTGAGCAGATCCGTCGCGTCGGCGACAGACACCCGCTCCAGCGTCATCGTCTTGAACAGGCTCGCCATCTTCGGCTTCTCCAACCCGGGCGGCAGGTTGTCGGGTGCACCCCACTGCACGTACGGGCCATAGCGGCCGTTCTTGGCGAAAACAGGGAAGCCATCGAGTTCGCCGATCGGGGTGTCGCTCTTGGGTTGGGCGAGAAGCCGCAGCGCTTCGGCCACGGTGAGTTCGTCGGGAGCCATGTCCTCTGGAACACTCGCGGTGTCCTCGCCCCGCTTCACGTAGGGGCCGTACTTGCCGGGCTTGGCGACGATTTCGACACCGTCTGGGTCCAAGCCGATCGAAAAGGTGTTGATCGCTGCGGCGTCGATCTCGTCGAGGTTCTCGGTGACGAGGCGCTTCAGGCCGGGCAGTTGGGCATCGGCATCGTCGCCGAAGTAGAAGCGGTGGAGCCACTTGTCCTTCATCTGCTCGTTGCGCGCGATCGCGTCGAGGTCTTCTTCGATCCGGGCAGTGAACGCGTAGTCGACGAGTCCCCCGAAGTGCTGCTCCAACAGGCCGACGACGGCGAACGCGGTCCAGGTCGGCACGAGCGCCTGCCCCTTCTTCCACACGTACCCGCGATCCTGAACGGTTTGGATGATGCTGGCCCAGGTGCTGGGTCTCCCAATGCCGAGCTCTTCGAGACGCTTGACGATGCTGGCCTCGGTGTAACGAGCGGGCGGAGTTGTCGCATGACCGTTCGGTGTGATGGAGCGCACGGCGACGGTTTGTCCGACCGTGAGCTCGGGCAGCAGTGCTTCTTTGTCCTCGTCGGTACCGGAATCCTCGTCGGTGGACTCGACGTAGACCTGGCGATACCCAGGGAAGGTGATCGTGGTACCGCTCGCGGCGAACTCGCAGTCTTGCCCGGCGCCTGCAGCGGGGCCCGCGGACAGCGCGGCCGACATTGCCGCGAGGCGGACACTGACCGTGGTTCCGGCGGCATCGGCCATTTGCGACGCCAGTGTCCGTTGCCAGATCATTCGGTACAACGCCAACTCCTGAGAGTTGAGCTCGGCCGAGATCTGGTCCGGCGCCCGCAACGGCGTGGTGGGACGGATCGCTTCGTGCGCCTCCTGGGCGTTGCGACTCTTGCTGGTGAACTGGCGGGGTCCCTTCGACAAGAACTGCTGGCCGTAGGTGCGGCCGACCTCAGAGCGGATGGCGTTCATCGCCTCGTCGCTCAGCGCAACGCTGTCGGTTCGCATGTAGGTGATGAATCCCCGCTCGTACAAACCCTGCGCGACACGCATCACCTGGGCTGCGCCGAGGCGCAGCTTGCGGCCACCCTCCTGCTGCAGGGTGCTGGTCATGAACGGAGCCTTTGGGCTGCTCCGATAGGGCTTTTCCTCGACCGAGCGAACCGTGACGACAGAGTCGGTGAGCGCAGCGGTCAGCGCGAGCGCGTGCGCCTCGTCGACCACGGTGACGCCCTTCTTGGGGCTGCCGTCACTGGAGAAGTCCTTGCCGGTTGCCACCTTGGCGCCGTCGAGCGCAACGAGTGTGGCGTCGAACGACGGTTGGGTGCCGGTGACGAGTTCGAGATCCCAATACCCGGCGGATACGAACGCAATCCGTTCGCGCTCTCGTTCGACGACGAGACGAATCGTCGGGCTCTGGACGCGTCCGGCGGAGAGCCCCCGGTTGACACGGCGCCACAGCACGGGGCTGACCTCGTAGCCGTAGAGCCGATCCAGGATCCGGCGGGTTTCGGCGGCATCGACGAGGCCGTAGTCGATGGAGCGCGGGTTGTTGACGGCGTTGTCGATCGCAGTCTTGGTGATCTCGTGGAACACCATCCGCTTCACCGGAACCTTGGGCTTGAGGTACTCGAGCAGGTGCCAGCTGATTGCTTCGCCCTCACGGTCTTCGTCCGTCGCGAGGTACAACTCGCTGGCGTCCTTCATCAACACCCGGAGGTCCTTGATGACCTGTTTGCCGCGCTCGGTGAGTTCGTAGGTCGGCTTGAACCCGTTGTCGACGTCGACCGCGAGACCCTTGCTCGGGAGGTCTGCGACATGGCCGACCGAGGCGCGCACATCGAACGCGCTGCCGAGGAACTTGGAGATCGTCTTGGCTTTCGCCGGCGATTCCACGATGACGAGGGGTCGGGCCATTGGGGGTACTCGCTAAAGCATCAGGGGGGTGCTTGTCAAGCCGCGTGGGCAGAAAGGCACCATATCGCCAGCGCGGGTAGCAAATGTCGGCGTGGGCGCGACATGTGATGCGAGCGCGTGGCGACTGCGCCCGCGACCCCACCAGCGACGTCACGGTTGGGATCTCGGTTGACGGCGGCGGCCGAAGTCCTTACCGTCATCACCACGATGACCGACCACTTCGAAGCCGATCAAGCCGCCGAGGCCGAGCTGGGTTGGACGACAGCGCTCCAGCAAGTCTGGGAAGACGCCGGCCGGATCGGCCGCCCAGCCCGCGTGATGCGCCTCGATCGGGGATGGAGCACGCTGCTGCAGGCTGTTGACGCGGAGCCGCTACGGGTGCGCAATATTGGGGCGGACGTTGCAGTCGGTGACTGGGTGATCGCGTCGGAGGATGGCGAGCGGGTCGAGATCGTGCTCGAACGCCAGAGCGCGTTCGTCCGCCGAGCGTCGCACGAAGGCAATCGGGCCGAGGCCCACACCCTGGCCGCCAACATCGATGTCGTGTTTCTCGTTCACGGTTTGAACAGTCCTCCCAATCAGAGGCGTCTCGAGCGTGAATTGGTCCTCGCGTTCGACAGTGGTGCACAGCCCGTCGTGGTGTTGTCGAAGTTGGACCTCGTCGAGGATCCCGCCGTCGTGGCCCGCTCGGTCGAGATGTTGGAGGAGGTGTCTCTCGGTGTGCCGGTTCATGCCGTGAGTGGGATCACCCATGTCGGCCTGGAGACTCTGCGGTCGTATGCCGAACACGGCCGGACGATGGCCCTGCTCGGTGCGAGTGGGGTTGGCAAGAGCACCCTGATCAACGCTCTGGTCGGGAACCAGGCGTTGCGCACCAACGACGTCAGGTTCGGCGATCAGCGCGGCCGGCACACCACGACGGCTGCCGAACTCGTTTCGCTCCCGACGGGTGGATGGCTACTGGACACCCCCGGTGTGCGCGCGGTGAGCCTGTGGCTCAGCGGCGACGGCATCGAGCGTGCGTTTGCCGACGTGTTCGACCTGATGGACCATTGCCGGTTCCGCGATTGCAAACACACCGACGAACCCGGGTGCGCGGTGCTCGCCGCGATCGAAGCCGGCACCCTTGCGGCCGTTCGACTGGACAGCCTGCAGCGGCTTGTGGCAGAAGAGGCAGCGCTCGAAGAGGAACAGCGAGCTCATGACAAGGCGGGTGATCGACGGGGCGTGCACCGTCCCCGGACCCAGGGCCGATTCGGCTGACCGCCACCGCTCGACTATTCCGAGGTTCCGGAGGTAGCACCGGACGTCGCGGTGGGAGTTGCGATGGTGGTGGGATTCGAAGTGGTGGTGGTATTCGAAGTGGTGGTATTCGAGGTGGTGGCGGTCGTGGGGACCGGCTTGACCGCGGTCGACCGGGTAGTCGGGGTCGACGTGGTCGTCGTGGCAGGTTTGGTCGTGGCAGGTTTGGTCGTCGCAGGTTTGGTCGCCTGTGTGGCTGGTGGCGTGTAGGTCGTCTCGGGGAGCGGGCTGGTGGCATCGGGATCGCCATCACTCGGGTCGGAGGGGTCGAGCTTTCGTTGCGGGCACGGAACGAGCTTGCCACCAACTCGGATATCGGCTCCGAAGGTCCCTGTCGAGGTTCCGGCCGTGTTGGTGATGTCGATCGTCAGTCGACTGCATGTGTCGGCTTGAAGCGACGAGGCCCAGATGCCTGGGCGCTTTTCGGTGAACGGCTGCTCGCCGGCCCAGGTGATAATGGCTGCGACTCCGTCGCCAACACCGACTTCGATGGTGTCCTGACCATCGATGAGGACTGGGTTGTAGTTGAAGCTGATGTAGCCGTTGCCGTTCAAGCCGCTGCAGCCGAAGTCGCCGATACCGAGGGTCGCGAGCGTGGTCGATCCAGAAGTCGTGATTGATGGAGTTGCAAGATCGTCCGTCGGATCGCACGTTCCCGGCGGAAGGGCGGTTTCGTAGGAGAAGACGGGAGCGTCTGCCTTGCCGACGGTTGATGTGGAGCTATCGCTCGAACATGACGCGACCAAGACCGTTGCGATGAGCACCGCAGCGGTGACGGACGACGGCCTCATCGCCTCATCGAACTGGACGGTCCGCAGCGGCGACGCTTGGCACCACGTGAACAGCTCGGTCGAAACCGGTGCGCTCGAGCCGTTCGCACAAAGCGCCCGCGCTACAGACCACGATCATGTCGCCGCCGGCCTCGCGGGCGCTGGCAGCGGCGCCGAGGAGCACGCCGAGACCGGCGTCATCGCACGTCGTCACGCCATCGAGATCGACAACCACCGTGTCGCCCCGGCTTTCGCGAACATGACGAGCGAGCGCGTTGTGAAGAGCCGGCAGGGTTGCCAAATCGATCTCGCCATTCGGTGCGAAGACGCGCCTTGCCCCGATCGCCGGGGTTTGCACTGTCAGGTCCACGCTGCGACGTTACCGCCGCGAGCCCACGGTCAAGGAGGTTCGAGGATCATCGTCGCGTCGCCGGTCACCCGCACGTCCGGTAACAGCAGGCCGATCAGCGGGACATCTGTTGGGTTGATCACGGTGACGCTGACGGTCACGAACCGACCGTTGACGGATGTGTCGACGACCGCAGTTCGCGTGTCCGAACGGATTGTTGCGCGAGCCGAGACTGTCGCTGATCCCGCTGGATCGGCAGAGACCGAAGCCGCCCGAACAGCCGCTCGGGCAGCCTCGATCATCGTGAGTTGATCGCGCGCCACCACCGCGAATTGCACGATCGCGAGCAGCAGGAGGCAAAGGACGGGCATCGCAAGGGCAAGTTCGATCACTGCTTGTCCGCGATCGGCAGATGGTTGAGGTTTCGTCAGACTCGGCCGGTCACTTCGTCGAGGACCTTGTCGAACAGCCGTCCGATCTTTCCTGACCCACCTCCGGCCGTCGCCCAGGCGACGACGAGGAGGGCGATCACTGCCGCACCGAGCAACACGAGCGCGTACTCGGTAGTGGCTTGGCCCTTGTCCTGTAGCTCCGATGACCAGTTGCGGAATCTGATGTGGAGTCGAATCATTCGGTTGCGCATGTGCATCCTCCAGGTGTGAATTCGCTTGCAATGCAGCGACGTCGGTCGAGATCGCGGTCGTCACGGACGCAAGCTCCGAAACGACGAGAGGGTCCCGGCCATCAGCGGGACGATGGTCAGCAGCACGAACGAAGGGAGCGTGCAACCAACGAGCGGAAAGGACAACCGAACTGGCAACTGACGCGCGGACGACTCGGAGTTGCGGCGCCTCTGTGCCCGAGCTTCGTCGGCGAGTCGATCGAGCATCGGACCGATCGGGGTGCCGTGGCGATCAGCGAAGGCAAGTCCATCAGCGAGTGGTCGAGCGATGACGCCAAGGTGAACCGGGAGCTCACCGATGGCATCTGCAAACCGTGCCCCGTCTGTCACCCGCCGGTCGATGTCGTTCAGCGCGATACGAATCTGAGTAGCGGCGGTGGGCGCCAAGACGCGAACCGTTTGTACTGGGGTGCACCCGGACCGGATGGTCAACACGAAGAGGTCGACGAAGTCCGGATACGCAGACGCGATCTCGGCGCGCTCGCGACGGCGACGCCGCTCGGCTGCGACGCGGGGTCGGACCAGGGCGATGGAGATCACCGCGACCGCCGCCAGAGGTCCGCCGATGATCGTCGTGGTCACCAAGACCAGAGCGAGCAGTGCTGCCGAGACGAGTCGGCGGCCGTGACCAGCGGATGATTGGTTCGACACGGTTTCGTTGACGAACGCGTGTAGTCGGGCTGGATGAGGTCGATGGCGATACGCGAACCCCGCCGACGCCAGCATGACACCGGCAACGATCAATCGAGGTGGGATCACGGCTGACCCCGGATCACATGGTTCATCAGGGTCCACCCGGTCAGGTTGAGGATGACGCCAAACACGACGCAGGTCACGCCGACAGGCGTCACGATGAACTGTTGGACCGAAGGCGTCGTCAGCAGCGTCCACGTCGCGAATGCAAGCGGCAACACCGTGAGCACCTTGGCCGACAGCCGCGCCTGCGATGCCTGCGACACCCGCTCGAGACGCCCGGCCTGTCGTTCGCGCAGCGTCGCTGCGGCCCGATCGAGTGACTCGCTCACGTTCCCGCCCTGCGCAGCGCAGAGCCGCAACACATGTATTGCCAAGAGTTGGTCCGGATCCGAAGGCCGCTCGCATTCGAGGGCATCGCCGATCGTGTCACCGGCCTGCAACGCGACAATCGTCCTGGCGAACAGTGGGTCGCTGTCAGCCGGCGCCGTCACGTTGGCGACGAACGACGCGGTGAGCGACTGGCCGCTCGAACAGCCACGGGCGATGTCGCCGAGAACGACAGGCAAACGTTCCGGCCGGCTTGCGGGCCGGCGAAGGCGGCGGTGGAAGAGCTGAGCACCGGCGGCTCGAACGAGATGACGAGCGCCCACGATGCGCGTCTTCGGGCCGCGCCTTTCGTCGCAACCGAATCGCCGTCTGGCGATGCGACGCCGGCCACTCAGTCGGAACACGCTCGCGATGATTGCCAAAAGCACTACGGCGGGCAGCGCAGCGCGCAGAGATTCGATGTGTTGGACAACACCGTCGGGTTCGGGGTTCATGGGCGGCCTCGTTGCAGTCGAGCGAGGATGCGATCTCCGCTGGCAAGGATCCGGTGCTCGCCGGGGCCGGCGGGCGACGCCAATTCCAGGATCTCGCCGACGCGTCGCGAGCCGTCTTGCCCGCGTTCGACATGGACGACCACATCGATGCTGCTGCACACATGTTCGTAGATCGCTGCAATCGGCCAGCCGTTCGTGTACTGGACCACCAACGATTGCAGCCGCCGCAGTGCGTCGGCGGACCCGTTGGCGTGGCAGGTCGTGAGCGAACCGTCGTGTCCGGTGTTCAGCGCCTGCAGCATTTCGACGACCTCGGCCCCGCGGACCTCGCCGATCACGATCCGATCCGGACGCAGGCGCAGCGACGCTCGAACCAGGTCGGCGAGTGTGACAGCAACCGTTCCGTCGATGGTTTGGGGGCGAGTCTCGAGCCGGAGCACGTGAGCTGTGTCGAGACGTAGCTCAGCGGTGTCCTCGAGCGTGATGATGCGCTCGTTCGGCGATACGCGTGACATCAAGGCGTTGAGCAAGCTGGTCTTGCCGGACGAAGTGGCACCGCTGACGAGTACGTTGCAGCGGGAATCGATGATCTCGTTGAGGAGGTCTGCGACTGGTGCCGATGCGAACTCTCGGAGTTGTCTTCGGCACACGGCGAATCGCCTCAGCGTGAGGCACGGCCCGTCGACGGCGATTGGTGGGATGATCGCGCACACCCGCGAACCGTCTGGAAGGCGAGCATCGACGATCGGTGAGAGCCGATCGAGACGTCTTCCCAATGGGTTCAGGATGCGCTCGATCAGACGTGAAGCGACACCGTCTTCGAGCCGACCGGCCCGACCGATGACCCCGTCTCGCTCGACCCAGACGTCGCCGCCGTTGTTGACCATGATCTCGTTGACCCGTGGATCGACCAGAAAGAGCTGCAGCGGCCCAAGCCCGTGGACATGGGCGATCGCTGCCTGGGCAACTGACTCGACCTCGCGTTCGTCGGCCAATGGTGAGAGCAGCCGAGCGAGGCGGCGAGCTTCGCCGAGATCGGTGTTTGCGCCGATCGTGACAGGTTCTTCGCTCGAAACCCGTGCGTCGGCGAGCCGCCGACACACCTCTGCAACCCGTTCTGCAACCCGCTCGGCGTTCGTCATGCGCACAGAACCCGGAGCGCACCGGACAAGCTGCGCGGCAGACGCGAAGCGAGCAGTCCGGCATCGACGGCACGTGCGACCGAGGGATCCACGCTCACCTCTGCGACGACCGGCGCGCGAACCGCTTGGGAGACGTCCTGGGCGCGCAGGGCTCGACCCGGCTCGTGAACGACGATCACACCGGTCGGCACGGCCGTACCTGCGCAGGCCCTGCGCAGCGCGAGGTAGCAAGGACGGGTGACGAGCAAGCGTTGATGCGCGGCATCCAGCAGGCCAGGTGGCGGTTCGGAGGTGCCGGCATCGACGACGACGTCGGCATCGAGGCCCGCCAGGTACTGACCGAGGACGGCCCAACGGGGATGCGCGGAATCGGCCCGGATCGATCCGGCCGATACCAACCGCAACTGTTCGGTGACGGTGACCGAGATCGCTTCGATGGCAGAAGCATCCGCGGTTGAGGCGCCGACCCAATCGTGTGCACCAGGACCACTTGGTTCGTTCACTCCGAATACGGCAGGCGCGTCGCCGGCGAGATCGACGAACCACGAACCGTCATGACGGTTCGCAGCGAGCAACGCAATGGCGCATGACACGACGGTGGTACCGCTTCCACCCTTGGCCGCCCAACAGACAGTGAGCACATCAACCCCCGGACCCGATCGCCGAGAGCGATCGTCAGAGTGCAATTCGACGGGGGGAAGCCGTTGGGTAACCTACCGAGGTGGTGACGCCGTCCCAACATCGCCAGCCATGACTTCGTTACGAAGAGGCTGATCGTGGGTGATGCGAGCCAGGTTGTCGATGAATATCCCGGCAGCACGATGGTTGGCCAGCTCTGTCGCACCTGAATTGTGCGGTGTGATGATCACGTTCGGCATGTCCCACAGTGGACTGTCGGCCGGGAGTGGCTCGACCGCGAACACGTCAAGACCGGCTCCGGCGAGACGCCCGTTGGTCAGGGCATCGATCAATGCGAGTTCATCGACCAGACCACCCCGGCCGACGTTGATCAGTCGCGAGGTCGGCCTCATCATCGCGAGTTGTTCGGTGCCGATGAGGCCAGCGGTGGCATCCGTCAGTGGGAGTGCGAGAATGAGATAGTCGGCCCATTCGAGCAGACCGGGTAGGGCGGCGAGCGTCCTGGTTTCGCACGGCTCGTTGCCCGAAACCGTTCGCCGGCAGCCGATTACGTTCATTCCGAGTGCAAGCCCGATCCGAGCGGTCTCTTCGCCGATCGGGCCCATCCCGATCACTGCCAGGTTCGCGCCCTCGACCTCCTGGCCGATATGCGGTGCCCACTCTCGCTGCTGTTGGGCTCGCATCCAGGCAGGCATGTCGCGGCTCAACGCGAGGATCATCAATGCGACCGTCTGGGCGATCGGTCGAGCTGAGGAACCCGATGACGTCGTGAGGCGCACTCCCCTGCGAACGAACTCGCCAAAGACCGGGCTATCTACCCCGGCTGAGAACGTATGAAGCCAGTGCAGGTTCGGAGCGTGCAGACAGGCCGAGATGAACGGGATCGTCCGCCCCGGCCACGCGTCGCCGCTGAAGAATGCGATCGTGATGCGTGCGAGATCATCAGCGTCGACGGTGTCGTCGCCTTGCATCACGACGACCTCGAGGTCCGGTACGGTAGCAACCAGATCGTCGCGGTACCGATCCCAAGCGGTGTCAGTGCAGAACAGAACTGACATGTTTGGTTTCAGCGTTTGCAGGCGGGAAGGTCTGTGTTCGAGATCAGGATGACTTGACTTTCTTGGCAGCGAAGGTGATGAGCCCGATGAGGGCGAGCAGGAGCAGGATCTTCTTCATCCAGACAGCGTAGGTGGTGGTGCTCCGTCGTCGAAACCGGGCGAGCCGATCCTCGCTCGGATCCTGGCGAATCTGCGTGTCACCGCCTTGCAACCGAGATGCAAGCGCCGTGCAAGGGCGAGCGGTCCACTGTCTCGAATCGCCGGCCGCGACGGTCGAGCTGAACATCCGGAGGTCAGGTAATGAGGGGTACGACGAAGGAACTGGGGGCCGCCGGAACGGATCCGGGCCATCGAGGATTGCAGCGCCGACGGCGTGATCGGTACGCGCTTTTGGCGACGGCGGGTCTGTTCGCGTCCGTCGGAGTGTTCACCGTCGGGCGGGTTGCGATGGCAGATTCGTCGCTCACGAGTTCGGTGTTCGTGCCGGTGAGCCCATACCGGGTATTCGACACCCGCTCCGCATCCAACTCGCCGCAGGGTCCGATTCCGGGAGGGGTCGCCTTCGACGTACAGATCACCGGCACGCCGGCCAGCTCGCCGATGCCGGCCGACGCTACGGCCGTGGTGATCAATCTGACCTACTTGGACGGAACCGGGCCGGGTTTCATCACCGTCTGGCCGGCCGGCCAGGTCCAACCGACCGTCTCCAACCTGAACAAAGTCGGAGCGGGTCCGGTGCCGAACCTTGCCACGATCAAGATCGGAGCGGGCGGCAAGATCTCGGTGTTCAACCAGGCAACTTCGGCCAACATCTTCGGCGACGTTGCCGGCTACTACGTGTCCGGCGGATCAGGTGGCGGTCCCGCTGGTCCCGCTGGCGCTGCTGGCCCGACCGGTCCGACGGGCCCCGTGGGACCCGCTGGTTCAGCTGGCGCGACTGGTCCCGCTGGCACAGGTGCCGCCGGTCCGGCTGGCGCGGTCGGTGCCATGGGCCCTGCTGGTGTGGCTGGTGCTGCCGGTCCGGTCGGTGCCATGGGTCCTGCGGGTGTGGCTGGTGCTGCCGGTCCGGTCGGTCCTGCGGGTGCGGCGGGTGTGGCTGGTGCCGCCGGTCCGGTCGGTCCTGCGGGCCCGACAGGTGCCAGTGGCGCCGGGTTGCCCGGATCGGCATGCGTCGTCGGCATGTCGAACGGCACGGTCAGCTATGACTCCCGGAATGCCGCTCTTGAGTGTCATGGTGGAACGGTAGGAAACGGGATCCGCGAACTGGATGAGGAGTGCGACGACGGAAACCTTGTCAATGGTGACGGTTGCGACATCTTCGGCAACCGCGAACCAGTCGCGCCTCCGCTGACTCCAGCCAGCGTGTCGTCGTCTGCAGCGATCGCGACGATTGCTCCGGCGGCGAACTTCGTCTTCATCGGTTCAACGCAAGTGATCAATGTTCGTGCAAACAGCCGCCTGATGGGCTCGGGCAGTGCGAGCATCGGTTTGGCGACGACGTCTGAACTCGACTTGGCCTTGTGTTCACAATCCGGTGCCAACCTCCCTGTCCCATTCACCACCTTTCTCACGTTCCTGCTCGGCGGTCCGCGCCACAGCGTTGCGATCTCGATGAGATCGAATCTGTTCAACTCCGCACAGACGTTGACGGTCGGGATGTGTGCAAAGGTCACCACCGCGGCTGACCAGAACGACTGGGCGTCGTGGTGGGTCACCGAGGTGTTCGGATGAGCCGGAGACTCACTTTGAGCCAACGGGTAGCTCCCGTCGGCGGCGCGTGGCTTGTCGCCGGGGCCCTGCTGATCGGATGCGGTTCGAGCACGACTGCGTCGCCCAGACCCTCGTCGGAGACCACCAACGACGACTCGTTGTTGCAGTCCGCAGTCGACAGGCTTGTCGACGGTGAGGGAGGCGACCAGCTCGATCGCGAATGCGTCGAGGCCAAGTTCGCAGCACTCAGTGATGAAGCGCTCCGGTTGGTCAACGAGGCGGCGCCGGACTCCACCGATCCCCGCCTCGGCCCGATCTCGCTGCAGTTGCTCGACTGCCTCGATCTCGCGGCCGGGGTCAGCTCGATCGCCGCGGGTGGTCAGCCCGCTTCGGCGGCAGGCGCGGTGGCATTGCCGAACCCGTGTGACTTGCTGTCGCCGGCCGAACTTGCGCCGGTGTTCGCGGATCTCACCGAAGGCACGATGTCATCAGCGTCTTCGGTGTTCGGCGAAGCGTCACTTTGCGAGTGGGACACCGAGAATGGGAAGTCGGTGTCGCTGCTGCTCTATCCGCAGGCGGACCTGAACGCCTGGGCCGCGACATCGACTGATGGCGATGGCATCAGCGACGGCGACCCGATCGAGGGCGTTGGAGATCGTGCCTTCGTCAGCCGCGGCGACATCTCCTTCGCTGCGGGGCCGACTCTGGTGATGCTTCATTGCTTCCCGACGTTCGACCTCGATCCAGAAGCACTGGCCGCGATCGCGAGGGTCGTCGATGCCAAGCTGTGAGAAGACTTCGTCACGACATCCTCGAATGTCGCGCAATTCGCGGGTCCGGCTGAGGGTTGCCCTGTTGATGACCGCGGTCGCATGGGCGGTGCCCTCGTGCGTCACCGACACGACCTCCACCTACACCCCTCCGCCATTCACGTTCGTCGGTCTGACGACAACCACGGAATCCCCGGTCACGTCAACGACTGATCTGGTGTGGGTGATCCCGGTCGTTTCCCCGGGGAGCCCATCGGTTCCGATCATTCCCGCCGCACCGCCGGAGACGACGACGACTTCGACGATTCCTGTCCCCGTGGTCGCTCCCGCCACACCGCCGCCGGCACCCCCCACGTGTGCGGTGCTGCTCGACGCCGTGCAGAGCCAGGTCGGTGTTCCGGCAATTCCGCCGGGGGGCGAAGAATTCGACGACTTGGCCGGTCATCGTTACGTTCGGTGTTACGGCAACGTGTCTCCGACCAGTGGAGCACCGGCCGGCTTCCGTTCCGCCCTGTTCGAGATCACCGCATATCCACCCGGTGAGATCCCAGCAACATTGACCGGCTCGCTCACACCGTTCGCCGACGACGATTCGTTCGGACTCGACGTACTCGTCACCGAGGCCGACTTCTTCGTTGCCCACGACATCTCCGACGCGGTTCGTTCGGCCCGGTTCCCGTGCGGCCCATTCGAGTGCTGGCTGTATCTCGAGGAGAGCACGTTGTTCCCTGCAGATGCCGACACGGCGACGCTCGACGCCCACATTCGGAACATCGCCGCCGCTCTACGCGCAAGCGATCCGGTCGTGGTCCCCGACGCACCGACGACAACAACCACACTGCCAAAACCGGTCAAGCCGACGTGTGACGGCCTGTACACGCCGATCGGTTCCTTGCTCGAACTGTTCAAGCTTCGTGCCCGCGGTCAGACGCTCGATCAATTCCCGGACAACGAGACCCATGACTACGTGGGTTGCTTCGGGTGGTTCTATCTGCTTCCACCGAGCGGTCACTTCCCCAACCCGTCATTTCGAACCGTAGAGTTCCAGATCTGGGCATTCGAACCCGGTAAGGAACCTGCGTACATCGGTCTCGATCCGGCCGCCGCCGCTACCCCTGTGCTCGGCAACGGGGTGACGTCCGATGGTGGAGCGTTGACCGTGCTTAGTTCCAACAAGGTACCGCCGGGCGACGACGGGATCACCCTCAAACACAACAGTGTCCTCGGCTACAACTTCTATGTGCTCGGCGGCGGTGGGGAACCGTACGACCTTCGCAGGACCGAGGCCCGCAGAACGGTGCGGTTTCCCTGCGGTGCATTCGACTGCTACATGACTCTCACCGAAGATGCTTACGCTCCCCCCGACCCGGATCTCACGCTGCTCGATTTGCAGTTGAAGCTCTACATCGCCGAGACGCAGGCGTACATGGCCTCGCTGCAGTAGCACAGCATGCGCAGCCGCAGTGTCGGTGAGCTGGAATATGGTGATGGCGTGCTGGTATCGGTCCTCGGGCCACTTCTTGTGGCGGTCAACGGTCAATCCGTCGTACTGCGCCGCAAAGAGCGCGAGGTGCTGTGTGCTCTGGTGTTGTTCGGTGGTGCACCCGTTGACGAGGAATCGTTGATCGAGGCGCTGTGGAACGGCAGCCCGCCTGGTTCGGCAGCGAACTCGTTGCATGTGCACGTGAACCGGTTGAGGGCAGCGCTCGGTCCAGCAGCCGTCGTTCGTGCCGACGGCGGGTATCGCGTCTCGATCGACGAACTCGAGGTCGACAGTTCGCGGTTCGAGCGGGTGGTCTTGGACGAACGATCGACCCGAGATGAACTCGACCAGGTGCATCGGCTCTGGCGCGGCGATCCCTACGCGGAGCTGGCGACGTGGCCGCCGGCGGTGGCGGTTGGGGCGCACCTCGTCCATTTGCGCTGCCTGCTGGAGGATCGAATGGTCGAGATCGATCTCGCAGCTCGCGGGCCCCGATTCGTTGTTCCTCAACTCGAACGCCTTGCTCGAGCCGAGCCGCTTCGCGAGCGGCGGTGGGTGCTACTGGCCAATGCGTTGGCTGCAGACGGACGCAACGTCGAAGCGCTGCGGACGATCCAGCGCGCTCGTGATGCCTTGCTGGACACGGCAGGCATGGACCCGGGCCCCGAGTTGATCCGGCTGGAACAGCGATTACTCGTCGGCCAGATCGAGCCGACGCCAGCGCCACAAACCGTCGAAACCGCAGCGGTCGAAACCGCAGCGGTCGAAGTCGCGCCTGCCGCCTCCGGGCGACATCCCGGTCTTCGCCGTCGCCAACTGGTGATCGCGGTCGTCGTGTTGGTGGTTTTCGGCGCAGCGGTATGGGCCTTCGGGCGGGTCCGACCCGACGAAGCCGTTGGCGCCCTTTCCGCCTCGCCGCTCACGACGCCGCGCCCCGCAGACGGTGAGTCGTCGACTGCGAATGCGAGCCCTGCGACGTCGGTTGAGAACACCGTCGGGACGACAGTTGAGACGGACGTTGCGCCGACAGCGTCCGCGGCGCCACCCACCTCTGTCGTCGAAAAGCTCGCCCCGGCCGATTCGTCCGACCCCGACGCGGTGCTCGAATCGATCTCCTGCGACGACGTTTCCGAGATCGCATTCGCTCCTACCGCTGGCCAAGGACCCCGCACGACATATACCCGTTGCACTGTCCTGACGGTCACCGAACGACGAGGTCAGCCCGAGTCGGCCGATGTCCGCCTGCTGGTCGTTACCGAACCCGGTAACCCGAGTCCATCGGCGTTGCCGGTCGTGAGCCTCGGCGAGTTCCGCGACCTCGCCCGGTCGACCCGCGGAGATCACATCGTCGTCGCAATGCGCGGTTTGATCGGCAGCGACCCGACGTTCGATTGCCCGGAGCTGCGCACTGCGGCGTCGGTGGCGCTCGGCCCTGCCGGTCCTACCGTCGTGGGATTCTCGTCGGCTGCACAGGCTTGTGAAGAGAGGTTGACTCTGCATGGTCATGATCTGGCTGCCTACAACAGCGTTGGTGCCGCCGACGACATTGCCGATCTGGCTCGGCTGCTCGCGATCGATCGCTTCCACGTCGGGGCGGTCGGAGCGTTCGGCTCGCAGGTGGTGCAGCGCTTGGTGGAGCGCCACCCGGCGATGGTGGCGAGCGTGATGCTGCAGGATCCCCAGCCGACCGGGGTTGCCTTCATCGATGTCGCTCCGGCCACGCTCGCGCGGACCTGGCGGGCATACGCCGACTCGTGCGAGACCGATCCCGACTGCGCGAAGGCTTACCCGGGCCTCGACGCAAGTTTGGCGCGGTTGTCGGCATCGCTGCAGGAAGCACCGTTGGACATCGAAGTCTCGAGCGGAGGTCAAGATCCACCCACCGCGGTCCATGTCGACGGACGCCTCCTCCAGCTCGCACTGCTCTACGCGTTCGATATTCCAGCGGCGATGCCGTTGATCGCCAGCTTCGTCACGAGTCAGGACGCCGATGTGGTTGGCCGGTTCGTCGCAGGAGTCGTGCTGCAGACTTCGTCGGGACTCGCTGCGGGTTCGGGCTATCGATGCACAGACGAGGCGGCGTATCGAAATCTCGCGCTCGCGGACGCGACCCAGCAGCTTGCCGGCTCGTTCGGCCTTGTTCGTGATTGGTTGGAGATGACCGAACACATCTGCGACGTCTGGCCCCACGACGAACCCGCGGCGATTGCGTCAGCGTCGAACGTCCCGACGTTGATCGTGCGTGGACTGCTCTCGCCCTACCTCGCGAGTGATTGGGACGTGCGTCTCGACCGCCAATGGCCCTCCCACCTCGACCTGTCCCTCGCAACTGTGACGTTCGGGACGGACGATAGGACACCCGCTTGCGTTGGCGAACTGATCGAGAGTTGGCGGACCGATCCGAGCACCGTCGAAGAACTCGACGTTGATTCCTGCTCCGCCCAATCGCCGCCGATCCCGTTCGCAGGAGCGTCCTGAGTCGATTGCCACCTCGAGCCGTGACAACCAGTTGGCTGACCAGCGATATGACCGCGGCGCCGCGCTAGGGTCGCCAACGGAGGTGTCCGGGTACCTGGTGGACTCCACCGCCTTCAAAGCGGCTGGGACGAGCGATCCTCGTCCGGCGGGTTCGATTCCCGTCCACCTCCGCCAAACAACTGCAGGTCAGAGGCTATTTCTGTCGGAGAAATCCGCCGATTGGTCACAGAATGGTCACGGCGGAAGAGTTCCGTCGGTCCCGATCTCGTCGCGCCAACTGTGAAACTCGGCTCGTATGAGCGCGAACGTGGCGTCGTCCACCTCGAA
>JANOEM010000127.1:0-3524 GCA_031413195.1 Actinomycetes bacterium | reverse complement strand
GGTGATCAAGGCCTACGGGTACGGAAACACTGCTTCGATGCGTGGTCCAGCGGACTTCCAGAACACCTTGTAGGGGTATCGGTCAGGAACCGCCAGACGAAAGACGATGCCTTCGTCCGTCTGTATGGCTGCGGACATCGACTGTGCTCGTGGCGCCTCATCGAAGATCGATTCGCAAACGGTCAGCACGTCGTTGTACAAAGCCGGGTCGTTCGCCTCGAGTGCGTTGAGTTGCTCGTCGGCAACTTCCGAGTACTCCCCCTCCGGCGAGACGTACGTGTCGCTCACACTGCTCGGTTTCGCCGCCGTCGGACGCTCGGCGAACCTGCCGCACGCGACAGCAACTCTCGCAATGCTGGACTCTGGTCGTATTCGAGTTGCGCTTCCGTCACTACTCGTGCGGGGAGGAGCAGAATGCTGCCGTCGGAGTTCTCCTGGACAGCAAACTTCTGGCGCGGGTGTCCGGGCAGGACGACTCGGCTGCGGTCGTCGGTCTCGATCAATGTCATGTCAGGCACCGTACCGGGGAATCCCATTGTGGGCAAGTGGGAACATGGCAGGCGGGGCACGGACCGCGTGTCGTGTGCACAATCCGACGCAAGCCGTGTGAAGTCCGCATGGACGGGGCCTGTGGGGGGAGCCAATCAGAAAGCACATCGGACACGAGTGAGACTTCGACTCAGCTCCGCGAGTCGGCGCCTCCAGTCCAAACCACGACGACGACTGCGGAGATGGCTACCTGGATAAGCGATTTGGATCAGATCGACGCGAGGGTCCGGGAGCGTCACAACGACCCATTCAGTGTGGTCTCGGAGGCTGATTGGAGCGCTCGGCTCGCCGAACTGAAGAAGTCGTTCCCCGCCGCCACTCCCGATGAACGGATAGTCGGGATGGCCAGCTTGGCGGGCTTACTCGATACCCACACCCAGTTCTGGAGCCCGGATCAAACGATGTACGAGGTCTTGCTGTACAGGTTCACCGATGGGGTGTTCGTCATCGCGGCGAGCGACCCGTCCATGATCGGTTGGCGATTGGAGTCCATCAACGGCATGTCTGTGGTCGACCTCGAGGCGTTGATGCAACCGTTGATCCCGGCTGACAACGAGAGCGCCTATCTCAACGCCACGTACCTCATGTCCTACGTCGACTACCTCCACGGGCTGGGAGTTGTGGACGACCCGATGAAGCCGGGTTTCGCGTTCTCGAAGCCGGATGGCTCGGCGGTGACGGTCGACCTCGGGGCGAGCGACGCCGACGACTTCTTCGAAGCGCAGCACGCATTGGGGAGCCTGACGGGCGACGAGAACGAGGCTGTACGCCGGCGCGCTGAACCAATCTGGTGGCGTACTGACGAGGCCACAGGTTCATTCTTGTTGGCGTTGAACGATCACAGCTCCACCGGTCGGACCGAGGCGATCGACGCATTGACCACGGCCCTCGACAATGGCGCCGCTGATCGCGTTGTGGTCGACATGCGGTACCTGCGAGGCGGTGATGGATCGCAGCTCATGCCGATCGTGGACGCCCTCAAGAGCGACACACGGATCTACAGACCCGGCGCACTGACGGTTCTCATCAGTCGAGAGAACGAGTCGGCGGCGACCGTGGTCGCTTCGCTGCTGGAAACGATGAAGGCAACGACGTTTGTCGGCGAGATGACTCCCGCCCGCGCCGACAACTTCCTGTGTGGATGCGCGGAGGACCCGCTTTCAGAGTCGGGTTACGTTTTCTCGGTCCCCGAGAGCCGATCAGGCAACGGTGACACCCGGATGGCCATCGAACCCGACGTCCCGATCCCGGTCAGCAGCGTCGACTTCTTCGCAGGACGCGATCCTGCGCTGGACACGGCGCTCGCCGGCTGACCGCGGATGGTGACGGCACGACGGTCGTTTTCCACAAGGCGATCGATGTCCGAGACGGCTTCCACCCTGCCAGCTCGAGTCGGTGGCGGAGGAACCCTGTCCGGTTGAGGACCGGTTTCTGAGACGGCTCGCATCAGGTCCGTGAGCGGTTGCACAATGGTATCGCTATTAGTACCATCGATTGTGTGGCCAAGATCGACAAGACCGTGGCCGCAATGCGCAACGCACCGCAAAACACCTCCTACAACGACCTTCTCGCCGTATGCACCCAACTCTTCGGGCCGCCCCGCCAGAGCGGCACATCGCACGCCGTCTTCAAGACGCCGTGGCCCGGCGATCCAAGAGTGAACATCCAAAGGTCGAGAGGCGGCGAGTCGAAGCCGTATCAAGTTCGACAAGTGCTGAAGGCAATCGAGAAGCTGAACGAGGAGAAAACGTGATCGACATCAAGCATTACGCCTATCGAGTCCTCTGGTCGCTTGAGGATGGCGAGTACGTCGCCACCGTCGCCGAGTTCCCATCACTGTCGTGGCTTCACGCAGACCAGACCAAGGCTCTCCGAGGCCTGGTCGAACTCGTCGCCGACGTGGTGGCTGACCTGGAGGCCAACGGTGAGCCCATCCCGCAGCCGATCGGAGAGCGTCGATTCTCCGGAAAGTTCAACGTCCGCGTTCCCGAGTCCCTCCACCGCGAACTAGCCCTCGCCGCCGCAGAGGAGCGCGTCAGTCTCAACCGGCTCGTCAGCGACCGCCTCGCTCACAGCTGAGCCCACCCTGGCGCGCGTCGGCCGGAAGCGTCCGGTTGTGGACCGCCAACTGAGAAGGAATCACCGATCGTCAACCTGTCAGCGATGACCACGAAGTCGTTCATGTGACGTCCCTGCCAGACGCTGTTCAGTCCGGCAGAACGGGTGGGATGAGTTGTCGGATTCATAATCTGTCAGGGGCGACGAGGATCGACACCGTGCGCCCACGCCTGGCCGAACGACGGCACCTATGGGACCGTTGGAGGAGGCGCGATCTTCGATCGCAGTACTCGTCGAGCAGTTGGCTGCTGATCTCGCCGATGGTGGGCCAGACGCTCCGTGACCGCCGCAGGATCCGAAGATGCCGAGCGAGGAGTCGCAGGTTCAGCCGAGAGCGACCTTCCGATGAGGTGATTCAGGGCAGGTACGAGGCCGACTCGAGGTCGTCGATTGCGGTCCCGTACCGGCGGAACATCGTCTCGACGAGCTCATGTCCGCGTTCGTTGAAGGTGTCCATGTCGACGTCCTCGGCCCCGGTGACGAGATAACCCAGCAGCACCAGGCCGGCCGCCCGATAGTCCTCCATGCACTGCTCGAGCGTGTAGTCGCTGACACCGAGGTCGACCAGCGTCGCATGGTAGAGCGCGAGCAGTTGGTCCTGATGCTGGCGACGCCACTCGGGTTCGAAGTTGCCGCCGAGGAAGTAGACGACGTCCCACAGCGGATTCGCGAGGAACGGCAGTTGGAAGTCCACGAGTGCGATCGCATCATTGCCGTGACCGTCACCGAACATCATGTTGTCGAGCCGGAAGTCTCCGTGGATGAACGTGTGGGGCTCACGCCCGATGCCCGCATCGGTGAAGGCCTGATAGTCGGTGGCAACACGATCGACCAGGGCGTCGACCTCGGGCGAGACC
>JANOEM010000126.1:0-5269 GCA_031413195.1 Actinomycetes bacterium | reverse complement strand
ACGAACAGCCCGAGCGCGATGACGCACTGTGGAAGTTGCTGAAGATGATGGGCCGGATGCTCTACCGTCGCTCCCCTTGCGGGGTCGTGCTGCGGTGCGCCAACCGAGCCGACATCCTCGCCAAGAAGGGTGAACCGGCCGTGATCGTCGTCGGGCTACCCGGCGAGATCGTGCTGCATGCCTATGGTCGCCACGCCGACAAGGTCAGAATCGTCGTGCAGGGTTCGCCGACCGACGTCGAGGCGTTCGACGCCGCGCCGCGGGGCATCTGAACAACCCATCGCTCACGCGTTCGACAACGGTCGTTCCAGCACTCCCTCGGCCTCTTCATCGGCGTCGACCACAGCCGGCACCAACGCTCTCGATCCACCGATCGCCCTGGCCCACGCCGAGCGCACAGCGAGTTGCAGCGCAAACGCAAGAGCGAGAACCAGTCCGGCGACGGCACCGTCCAACCACCAGTGGTTGGCAGTGATCGTGACTGCGAGAGCGGTGAGCACGACGTGCGCCGGCCCAAGCCACCGCCACCCGTTCGTCGCGATCCGCCAGACGGCGACGCCGACCAGAAATGCCCAAGCCCAATGCAACGACGGCATCGCCGCAACCTCGTTCGACACGCCGTTGCCGCCCGTGCCATAAACCGACATCCCGTACTTGAGCCCTGCGTCGACAAAGCCAAGGTCGGTCAGAAAACGCGGCGGAGCCATCGGCACGAACGCCTGGATCGCGATGCAACCGGCGATCGTGAGTGCGAACGTCGCCCGGATCCCCGCGTATCGATCGCGATGCCAGAAGAAAACCCAGATCAGCAACGCTGCGGCCGCCGGAACATGGGCGGCCCCGTAGTAGACGTTGAGGAACCACATCGTCGGTCGGTTGTCGATGAACGCACGCTGCAAGGCAACTTCGCTCGGGAGATGCATCCACTGCTGAATATCCCACAATCGATACGCGTTGTCGACAGCACCCGCCGTCTTCGTCACCGCGAGTCGACGGACGTATTGCCAGACTCCGTACAACGTCAGCACGATCGCGAGTTCCTGGAGGATCACCGTGGATCTGCGGAGCCCAGGGCGGGCGCTGCTGCGGCACAGCACGACGAAGACGGCGAGAACGACCGCCATCTCGAACGCGTACCGGTAGGGCAACCACATCTCACCGATGGTAATGGAAACCCCGCCGTCGCCGACGGGCGGCTGTTAGCTGAGCCGGTAGAGGCGAAACTGGGGGTGGTCGACATCGAGGATGTCGACCGTGGCGAAGCCCGCCTCCGCGGCGTAGCGGCGCACGGTCTCGGCCCGCATGACGGTCCCCGTGCCGGCACCGCCGTCTTGCAGACTCACGGACAGGCAATGCAAAGTGCTGAAGGCGTAGAAGAACCGCTCCATCTCGCTCGCTGGAGCAGTGAAGTGGTCCTCGGCGCGTTCGTCGACGACGAGCACAGCGCCATGCACTCCTGCCAGCTTCCTCATGGTTCGCAAGATTCCAACCGGATCGGGCACGTCGTGCAGCATCTCGATCGCGAGGACGAGGTCGTAGTCGCCGACGATTCCGGGGTCGGCCGCGTCGCGAACCTCGAACCGCACGCGGTCCACCAAACCTGCATCCGCGGCCTTGTCGCGAGCGACGGCGATTGACGCCTCATCGAGGTCGTAGCCGTCGATCGCGGCATTCGCGTAGGTCCTGGCGATCGCGATAGCCGCCAGCCCCTCGCCGCAACCGACCTCGGCGATGCGTACCCGCTCTCCCGATGACAGCTTCTCCTGAACGTCAGGCAGAGCAGGAAGCCAGTGCTGCGTGAGGTGGTTCGCAAACACTGGACGGGTGAATGCCGCTTGCATGTCGTGCAGCGCGAAGTCGCCGAAGGCGATGCCCGAGCCAGTACGAAAGGCGCCTTCCATCAATTCGATTGCGCGCCCGAGAAGCGGCACAACGGCTGCGCAGGGCTTCATGCAGGCCTCGCTGTCGTCGGCGGTCAACACGTGGGCGTGGGCGTTCGGGAGCGTGAAGCGACGCTCGCCGGGCGACTGCAGCGGATCATCCACCTCGACCACACCGGCCACGGCCTGCTGCTCGAGCCATTCGCGTGCGTACCGCTCGGCGATCCCAGCGAGCGAGGCCAGCTCGGCGGACGTCACAGCTCCGGAACCCGCAAGCGCCTCATACAGCCCGAGTCGAACACCGAGCTCGACATTTGCAAGTTCCATTGTCGCAAGCGCAGCCATGAAGAGGTTCCCGGCGAACTCCTCAACCTTTCCCTGATCGGCCGCGCTCAGTTCGAGAGTAGTCATCACCTTCACCTCCGCATCGATTCCCGATCCAAAGTCTGACACAAACAACGCTGCCCGATGTCCGGCCCGGTCCGACTGGTCTATTCGTTGCTGCCGTCAGACGTCGACGAGAGTTCGTCGGCATTCCCGGACGCCTGCCGATCGAGGTCGAGCGAACACGAGTTCATGCAGTAACGCATCCCGCTCGGTGCGGGACCGTCGTCGAACACGTGACCGAGGTGTCCGCCACAGGCCCTGCACAACACTTCTGTACGAGTCATGAACATGCTTCGATCGGTCACCAGAGTAACGGCTTCGGCATCCACCGGATCGGTGAAACTCGGCCAGCCGGAACCCGACTCGAACTTCGTGTCGGATGTGAACAGCTTGGCGCCGCACCCCGCGCACCGGTAGATGCCGTCGTCGTGACAGTTGTAGTACCGACCGGTGAACGCTCGCTCTGTGCCTGCCTTGCGGAGCACTGCGTACTGCTCGGGGCTGAGATCGTTGCGCCACTGTTCGTCGCTCTTGACAACGGTCGGCTCGGGAATGGGTTCGGATCCTTTGCGCTTCATGATGCTGCTGTTCCTTGCCGGCCCGGATCCGTTACACGCCGAATTTCAGCGCAGTTGAACGCCACCGTCTGCGGAGTATTCCAGGACGCATGCTTGATCGAGCCCGAGCACCTGCATGAAACGGCCGAAGGCCACGTACTTGCCGATGACCAACGTGAGTTCGACGATTTCGGCCGGAGCGAAGAACTGTCCCAGGCGAGTCAGAAGATCGTCGTCGATCGCGGCCGAATCAGTGCTGAACCTCTCCCCGAACTCGACAGCCACCTTCTCCCCCGCTGTCAACTGCTCGAGTTCCCGGTACTGGTCGACGGCGGTCAGGACATCGTCGGTGAGGCCTGCCTCGACAGCGGCCGGCGTACGCCACGCGAGGCAGACCGTGCACTGGTTGATCTGTGCAATCCGCATCCGGACGAGCTCGTGAACACGAGGATCGAGCGTGCTGGACGCGACAGCCGCATCCATTCCCCCGACCGCTCGGGCAAGCTCGGGGCGAACCATCGACAGGGCGTTGACGACATCGAGATTGCCGTTGTCGGGCAGAGCTATACGGGCCATGCGGCGATGATAGTGGTCACGTCGTGGCGCAGACCCCGGCCAGGCTCGCAATCGCGGTCGTACGGCGTTGCTGGCGAATGAAGTGCTGGTCGATCCCGTTGGTGCAATAGCCGAGACTGAGGCCGGTCTCGGGGTCTGCCCACGCGATCTGGCCTGCCGCGCCGTTGTGCCCGAACGCACGTGCCGACACCGTGCGCCCCATGCCGCGCATGTTCGATCGCCCGTCGCCGCCTGCTTGGATCAGTCCCAGCGTGCGGTTGGCCGGCACACCGGTCAATCGATCGGGCAGATGATTGCGCACGTTCGAGGTCGCGTCGTCGAGCACATCGGGCTTCCACATCGACCCGGGGTTGTGCAGTAACGCCTGGTAGTACAGCGCAAGATCGGCGGCCCGCATCACGCCTCCCCCACCCGGCTGGCCGACCCGCTGGACCTCGGGACTGTTGAAGCCGAGCAGCGCGTCCGTTGTCACTTCGCCGACCTGGATCTCACGAACACCGAGCACGGCTTCGAGTTCATCTGCCGTGGCAGGCTCGCCAACGGCAATCAGTTCGGCCGCAACCGCCTGAACATCGCCGAGCACCCGAACGAGACCTGCCGGGGTCGTGACACGTTGCTCAACCACATCGCGGTAGTCGGTGCCGGTCACTCGCTCGATGATCTCCGCGAGCACCCAGTGCGCCGACGACGGGTGATACTCATAGGCCGAGCCCGGCTCCCAGTTGAGCGCCCACTGCGCAAACGCTGCAGTGCGACCGGCGCTGGTGTCTCCATCGACGATGCGCAACCGCGCCTGCGGAAAGCCAGACGTATGCAACATCACCTGCTCGACGGTGATGACGTCCTTGCCGTTGGTCGCGAATTCGGGCACGTAGTCGCCAACGCGCTTGGAGACATCGATCAACCCGTCACCGATGAGGGCCCAGACGGCCCCGGCGACGAAAGCTTTGGTCGCCGAGTACACGACGTAGCGAGTGTCGGCGCTGGCGTCACCGAAGGTCTCGAATGCAACCACCTCGTCGTCGTACGCCAACGCGATCTGTACCGACGGCAGCAGGCCACTGTCGACATCGCGACGCGCTCGGTCCATCAACGCCGTTACCGCAACCTGATCGATGCTCACGCGGTTCAGCGCGCCCCGAGAAGATCGACCACGAAGACCAGGGTCTCATGCGGCTTGATCACACCGCCGGCGCCCTGTGCGCCGTAGCCCATGTGCGGCGGGATCGTGAGCCGGCGCCGGCCGCCGAGCTTCATCCCGGCAACGCCTTGGTCCCACCCACTGATCACCTGTCCGGCACCGAGGCGGAACTGGAACGTGTCCCGGCGGTCCCAACTGGCATCGAACTGCTGACCCGTGCTCCACGACACGCCGACATAGTGGACATCGACTGCCATTCCCGGTGTCGCCTCATGACCGTCACCCACGACGAGGTCCTCGATCACCAGATCGGTCGGCGCATCGCCTTCGGGAATTGTCACGTCGGGTTTGGTCATCTCGCTCATGGGCGGCCACGTTATCCGAGAGGTCGCTCGGGTGGGGTCTCGTGATCGAGGTGGCAGGTCCGCGTGTCGAGTGGATATGTCTAGGGTGAGGCGATGGTGCTGAGATCCAATGGCTTGTCGCGCGAGGAAGTCCTGTCGTCACTCGATGACTTGAAGGTCGACGATGTGAGGTGGCGCGAAGGCCGGGCATTCACCCTCGCCTACAACGGCGGCGACGACGTTCTGGAGATTGCGGCCGACGCCTACCGGCGCTTCAGCAGCGAAAACGCGTTGAACACCGAGGCATTCCCCAGCCTGCGAACGATCCAGGCAGAGGTCGTCGATGGCGCGCTCGGCTGGTTGCAAGGCGGCGACGAATCAGCG
>JANOEM010000125.1:0-4625 GCA_031413195.1 Actinomycetes bacterium | reverse complement strand
CATTTCCGGCATGGCTCGCGCCGATCCAAGCGCGCATCCTGCCGGTCGCGACAGCGCACGAGGAATACGCCCATCGTCAGGCCGAAGTCCTCAAGGCGAGCGGGTTCCGGGTCGACGTGATCGAGGCCAACGACCAACTCGGCAAGCGCATCCGCGCGGCCAAGATGGACAAGATCCCGTACGTCTTGGTGGTCGGCGATGACGACGTTGCCGCGAACACCTTCGGCGTCAATCCTCGCGGCGGAGATGTCGAGCGCGGGGTCCTGGTCCACGACTTCATCGTCCGTCTCAGCGCCGACGTCGCCAACGGCGCAGTCGTGGAATGACGCCACTCGAACTGCTCTGGAACGGCTGGCGCGCAACCTACGTCACCACTGCCGGCCGGGCAGGCGGCGTGAACCCGGATGACGAGACGAGCGTCTTCACCCGGATCCTCGGCTCTGGCCTCGACGACATCGATTCCCATATCGTGTTCCGCGGGGCCACCACGTTTGCGATCATGAACGCGTTTCCGTACAGCGTCGGCCACGTGTTGATCCTGCCGTATCGCGAAGTGGCCGACCTCGAATCCCTCACCGCCGGCGAGACGACCGAGTTGTGGGCGACGGTGACCGATGCCGTCCGGGCAGTCAAGGCCTCGCTCCGACCAGGCGGGGTCAACGTCGGCTTGAACCTCGGCGAGCCCGCCGGCGGGAGCGTCCGCCAACATCTGCACGTTCATGTGGTGCCGCGTTGGAACGGCGACGCAAATTTCATGACAGCGACTGCCAACACCCGAACCCTGCCCGAATCCCTGCCCGATACGGCGGCGAAACTACGCGCAGCTTGGCCGAGCCCCGTAGCCTGACCGCAACCGACAGCGAAAGCGATGACGATGTCTGAAAAGGTAAACACGGCACCGAACGATCATGACGACGCGAACTTCCGGGACGCATTGCCGGAAGACCTTGATGCCAGCGAGTTCGTCGGGCCGTATCAGTTCCCTGACAACAGTAGGCGCCGGATCCCAGGCGTGATCTACCTCGTGATTGCCCTGGGGTCGTTCGCACTCTGGCTCACCACTCGCGACCAGGATCCGGTCTTGATCAACGACGGAATGCTGTACGCCGCGATCCTGCTCGGCGGGTTCGGTATCTTCTGCCTGACGTCGGGCTGGCGGATGCAGGTCGACGAAAAGCAGGCGCTGGTAGCGGCGACGGGTGCGGTCGGGTTCGCGGTCGGCCACGCATCGGCCCAACAGGTGTGGCGCGGATTACGAAGCCGCCCGACGTGGCGGGTGCTGTGCTATTCGAGCGAGAACCCGCCTCGCCAACGCGGTTTGGTCCTGGTCGACGCGATCGACGGCGAGGTTCTCCAACACCTGGTTCAGGACAACCCCGAAACCGACTGGACCGAACCGCAACTCTGACCGTCGGGGCTGGCCGTTGTTCGAGAGTGAGCCGTCAGATCTGCGGGTGCGGCAGCGGCAGGGCTGGCGTGAGCGGCGGGGCGATCGTTTGACGCCCGGGCAGCAATTGGAGTTGGACCGTTGCTTCGGTGTCGTGCTCGATTTCGATGCTGTGGATCTCGGGCTCGACTTCGACCGGGACTTCCTCGACGGCGCGTGTGAAATCGGGTTTCACGCCGATGTGTCGGGCAGCGCGCAAGAAGGACCGGGCCGCATACTCGAACCACGGATCCGTCGTCGACCGGGCAGAAGCCTCGGCGAGCAGTTCGAGGGTGATTTCGTTCTTGACGATGAAGCCGTCGAGGCTTCGCTTTGGTCCGAATCGATCCTTGGAAACGCCGCTGACCGGGAGGCCGACGTCGTAGACCGTCGAGCCGTCGAGGGACAGCGCGAGCCCTTCGAAGCTCGGGTCGGGTGGACCGCCGTCGTACTCGATCAGGAACGCCTCTGCATATCGAGGAGGTCGGTCGGTGGCCTTGCGCGGATGCTGGAACAAGTTGACGACGCGAGGGTGCTTGCCGTTGGGGGTACGCACGCTGCGCAGCTTCGGGATCGCGCCGATTTGCGCCACAACGTTCTCGCAACGCAGAAGCTGATTGGCGCGGATCTCGCGCTGACCATCCTCGATGCAGTTCCCGCAGGTCCAAGCCTCCCATTTCCGACGAAAAGGTCGATCATCGACGACGACTGCAGAGATGTGCGCACGACAGAACGGTTCAGTGCAGGCTCGACACCGTCCGATCGCCACGACGCCACAACTGCACACCGCCGGCCCAGCGGCGGGCGCTGCAAGACGTGCCCGGTGATCACTCCAGGTGTCGCCATCCCAGAACCGGAGCCCGCCGGTGTCATCGGGGTCGGGGTACCAGCCGGAGGCAGATCCACCACTCGTCGCACGACGGTCCTTCGCGTATCGCTCGTTGGTTGAAATGACTGTCACCTCCGACGTTGGTCCTTCGGTGCCGACATCCTAAACGACGCAGCGATGCCCGGGAATGGCGGAGGCCAATCTTGAGACAGACAACACTGCGTGTGGTCGGGCGCACTCAGCGAGGTTTCCGTGCGATGAACAGCGATGACGGTGGTCCGTGATATCGAAACACCCGAGGTAGCCTTCGAGGCGATGTTCGACGGCAAGTTTCGTGCTCCAATTGATCAGGCCGTGCGCCCGGTCGGGGCATTGCTGCGCAAGACCGGAATGTCGCCGGATCACCTCACGATCCTCGGGGTCCTGATCTCGGTCGGGGCGGCCTTCGCGATCGGCTCTGGGCGGTTGTACCTCGGGTTTGCGTTGGTCATCCTGGCCGCCATCCCGGATCTGCTCGACGGGGCGTTGGCGAAGGCATCGAACCAGGCCAGCCAGCGTGGCGCGTTCTTCGACTCGGTGATCGACCGGTTGACCGACGCGATCATCTTTGCGGGCGTTGGTTACTACTACATGTCCGGACCGGACCCCCGGCTCGGCATGATTCCGTTCGGAATCCTGGGATTCTCGCTGATCATCTCATATCAGCGGGCCAAGGCCGAATCGCTCGGGCTCGATGCAAAGGGCGGGTTGATGGAGCGGGCCGAGCGCATCATCTTGCTCTTGATCGGCCTGCTGATCCATCCGATCCTGTTGCCGATTCTGTGGATCATGCTGGTGTTGTGCGCGGTCACAGCAGTGCAGCGATTCGTCAAGGTCTGGAAGCAAGCCGCGGTCACGCCACGCACCGCAGCAAAGATGGAGACCCGCCGAATCCGTCGCCAGACCCGCCGCAAGGCGTACTCCGATCGTATGCCCACCCGAGTGCCGCGCAAGCGACCGAATCCGTAAGCCGGTCTGGGATTGGTTGATTCCCGCAAGACGTCGCGTGAGAAGCTCAGCGACAGCGCCACCGTCAACGGCTACAAGTTCGGGTCGCTGGCTGCGCGGGCATTGCCGGGTCCCTTGGCCGGCGCCGCCGCGCAGATGATCGGGCTGACCTTTGCTGCCGGCATGCGTGAGAAGCGGGGAATGATCGAACGCCACTTGCAGCGGGTGGACCCGACATTGAAGGGCTTGGCGCTGCGGCGAGCCGTTCAGAAGGCCTTCGATTCTTATGCCAGGTACTACGTCGAGAGCTTCCGGCTCCCGAGCCTGTCGGCACGAACGGTCGATCGCAGCTTCACTCTCGATGGATTCCACCATGTGACCGAGGCATTGGCCGCAGGGAACGGGGTGATCCTGGCGTTGCCGCATCTCGGCGGTTGGGAATGGGCCGGCCGTTGGCTGGTCGAGCAGGGTTACCAGATGACGGTGGTCGTCGAACCGATCGAACCGCCAGAATTGTTCGAGTGGTTCGCTGATCTTCGCGCAGCCCTCGGAATGACCGTCGTGCCGCTCGGCCCAGAAGCTGCGCCAGCGGTGGCCAAGGCGCTCAAGGAGAACCAAGCGGTCTGCCTGCTCTGCGACCGAGACATCGAACGACACGGGGTGCCGGTGCAGTTCTTCGGCGAGGAGACCACGTTGCCGGCAGGCCCTGCGCTGCTCGGGCTTCGTACCGGAGCGCCGATCATCCCGGTCGCGGTGTACTTCACCGACGAATACAACGGTCATCATGCCGTGTGTCGACCTCCAGTCGTGGCAGAGCGGTTGGGCGGTATCCGTGAAGACGTCGCCCGCGTCACCCAGGTCCTGGCCGGCGAATTGGAGTACTTGATCCGCCGCGCTCCCGATCAATGGCACCTGTTCCAACCGAACTGGCCGAGCGACCCCGGATACAACGACTGAGCAGGTACTACTGCTGAGCGGAGCGTCCCTCGGTCCTCAACTGGTCCTCAGCGCCAAAAGCACGATTGAGCACACCGCGCGCACGGTCCTCATCGACCGGCATCAAATGGGCGTACGTGTTCAGCGTGACCGTCGCGTTCGCGTGACCCATCCAGTCCGCCACTGACTTAATCGAGACTCCGCTCGACAGCAGCGTCGAGGCGAACGTGTGGCGAAGGTCGTGGAAAACTGTGGAGCCGGTGCGCATTCCTCGCCAGAGATCGCCGAAGCGGTTCCGGCCGATAGGGGAGCCGTCGGCGTGGTGAAGGACCAGGCGGTCGACACCCTCGCCGTGTTGCTCGAGGTGGAACGCGATCGCGTCGCCGACGAACGAGGGGAGTGGGATCGTCCGGAATGAGCTGTTCGTCTTGGGCGGCTCGAACGTCG
>JANOEM010000124.1:0-1875 GCA_031413195.1 Actinomycetes bacterium | reverse complement strand
CCCGAACCGGGTACGGGCCTGCTGGTGGGGCTCGGCCTCGCGGCGCTTGCGGGGCGAGCGCGCAGCCGATAGATCTCGATGATGTTGGAACTGTTCGGAGGCACGCGAGCGAAGCAGCTCGCGTGCCTCTTCCTTTTTTGGAGTTCGACGGGTCAGAAAACTGCCGCCCGTCCTTCGCACGTCGCGTCGTGTGCGGAAGCGGATCCCACAGTCAGCGAAGACGTTCGAGCCGGCGAGCCGGATCGGATCTCTGATCCGTCACCTGCCGCTGGACGCGCTCGTCGCGGCCACAGCGGAGAATGGCGGTCCGCGATGCGCATGGATCGGCGCATTTTCGACAACCGTTCGACGAGATCATGTCGGGACGCAGAACTCACGACCGCGGACGCACGCATTCGTCTCGGGATCGTGCCGACACGAACTAGCAAGCCTGCCTAGGATCCGCTCCGCCTCGGGTGCATCCAGCACCCAACCTGGGAGGGCGCCATGCAGCTTCGATTCATCTTGTCCGCGTGCGTGTTCGGCTTGTCGCTCGCGATCTTCGGTTCGACCGGAACGGCCTCCGCAGCCGGTCTCATGCGGATCACCGAGTGGATGTACAGCGGCGACGAGTTCATCGAGTTCAGCAACGTCGGTGATGCGTCGATCGATCTGACGGGCTGGAGCTACGACGACGACAGCCGCCTCGCCGGCACCGTGTCGCTCTCTGCCTTCGGAATCGTCTACGTGGGTGAGAGCGTCGTCCTGTCCGAAGTCGCAGCCACGACGTTCCGCACTGCCTGGGGTCTCGGCGCGTCGGTCGACGTGATTGGCGGCAACCTGACGAACCTCGGTCGGGCCGACGAGGTCAACCTGTTCGACGCGAGCAACGCCCTCGTGGATCGACTGACCTACAACGACCAGATCATCGGGGGACCGCGAACCCAGAATCTGAGCGCCAACATCGCGCTCGCGAATCTCGGTCTGAACCAGGCGAACCTCGCCGTCGCGTCGGTCCCGGGAGACCTCTACGGCAGCACCCTGAGCACCTCCTCGTTCCCCGGGAATCCCGGTCTATACCTGCCGATTCCCGAGCCGACGACCGCGATGTTGATGGGTCTTGGCTTGTTCGGTCTCGCCCTCGCCGGACGCCGCACCGGCTCTTCCCCCCGCTCCTGACCCGAAAGGAATTCCCATGTTCGATCGCATGCTCGCCTTCATCGCGTTCGCAGGTCTGCTCGTTCCCGGCCTCGCCTCGGCGCTGTCTCTCTCGAACTACTCCGTGACGAGTCAGTTTGCACTGCCCGCCATCACAGCGGCCGAAGCATCGGCCGTCACGTGGAACTGGGACACCGGAACGCTCTTCGTGCTCGGTGACGAGGGCGACGCTCTCGTCGAGGTCCAGACCGACGGCACGCCGGTCGGCTTCATGACTCTGACTGGCTTCGCCGACACCGAGGCCCTCACCTATGTCGGTGGGGGCCAGTTCGTGATGGCCGAAGAGCGGCTTCGCGACGCCTATCGCCTGACCTACACCGCAGGCGGGACTGTCGACAGCTCTTCCCTCCAGAGCGCCGATCTCGGTTCGACGGTCGGCAACATCGGCATCGAGGGCATGAGCTACGACCGGCGGGACGGGTCCTTCGTTTTCGTGAAGGAGACGGCGCCCCAGGAAGTCAACCTCACCTCCATCACGTTCGGCACACCCGGAACGGCCTCGATTTCGAGCCTCTTCGACCCGGCCAGCCTTTCGGTCCTCGATCTGTCGGACGTGCAGGCCCTTTCGGAAGTCCGTTCGTTGAGCATTGCTCCTTCCAGTACCAATTCGGACAGCATTTTTAGCAATAACATACTAAAAATTGAAATTTGGTATGAAAATAATCTAAAAGAGCAATT
>JANOEM010000123.1:0-5471 GCA_031413195.1 Actinomycetes bacterium | reverse complement strand
CACTTCGCGGATCGCGCGGGCGAGTTGGTCACCCTCGGCGATCCGATCCTTCAACAGATAGGCATAACCGGCCGCGCCCTCGGACAGCAACGCGATTGCGTAGTCGGGGTCGTCGTACTGGCTGAGGATGACGATGCCGGTGCCGGGGTGACGCTTGCGGATCGACTTGCATGCTTCGATTCCCTCACGGTGGAAATTCGGTGGCATCCGAATGTCGCTGACGACCACGTTCGGCGCAGCTTTCTCGGCGCCTTCGACGAGGCCATCGTGATCTTCGGCCTCGCCGACGATCTCGATGTCTTTCTGACGCGACAGCATTGCCTTCACCCCTTCGCGGATGAAGACGCTGTCGTCCGCGACGAACACCGTGATGACTCCCATGAGGAGATTCAACACCAACGCCGGATCGAGGAACAGGGCGTGAACCAGTGTCGCATGGTGGTGCCAGCCACACCTTCGAACAGCCGGGCAACCATCAGTCGGCCCTCAGCGAACTCGCGACCGACTGCCGCCGAGCGCTCCTCGAGAGAATGATCTCGATCACGAAGGGCAGGAGAAGTGCCAGGGCGACGGCGACTGACAACGCACCAACCGGCGTGGAGTACGCGACACCGAGTCCGGCCTGCTCGGCAATCGCCGACCAGACTGCCCGACCACCGATGATGCCGAGTGGCACACCGATCACGGATGCGATGACGCCGAGCGTGACCGCATGCCAACCCATGATCGCGTCGCCGCTTCGTGGCTGCACGCCGAGCGCGGTCAGAATCGCCAACTGCCGCCTCCGCCCGGTGCGGGAGACGATCAGTCCGTATGACACAGCGACGATTCCGAGGAGACCGAAGAACATGGCGAGCGTGGTGGGAAGCCGCTGGACTTGCGCCAGGTGGGTCACGACGGGTGGCGTTGGGAGGGCGGTGAACACGTCGTAGCCCTGGGCGGTGAGGTCCTTGGTCGCCTGAACCTTGTCAACCCCGTCGGTGAATGTGAGCAGAATCTGATCGACGCCGGTCGCCTCTTCAAGAGTCGGGAAGCGTCGCGCCGCTTCGATGGTGAGAGCCGCCCCGTCGTCGAACTTGAAGTCGCCCACGGGGAATGCTGCTTGCCCGACGATACGGAACGACTCGGTCGACCCGCCGAGAGAAATCGGCACCTCGTCGCCGATCTGCACGCCGAGCCGGCGCATCGTTGCCCGCCCGAGCACGATCTCGTCGGCGCCGCGAGGCACCCTTCCCGAGATGACCGTGAGGATCGGTTCCCCGAGTCGCGTGTCGATCGCCCAGGCCGTCGTGTCAGACCCTGCAATCTGCGGGTAGAACACCTTGTGCCCCGACATTGATTCGAGCCGCGCGTCGCTCGCCAACGCGGCAAGCGCATTCTCGTACGGTCTGTTCGGCTCGTCGCCGTTCCGCTCGCCGAAGTCGAGCGTTCCATCCGAACCGCCGCCCCAGAGTACGGATTGGTGCGGGAGTTGGGTGAGCGACGCCCCACAGACGAGGCCTGCAACCGCGACAGCCATCAGGAAGGCAGCCGCAATAGCCATGGTGAAGCTCCGGCCGCGACCGTCTCCGCTCGTCAGCGCGTTGCGCACTCCGAACACCAGAGTCAGGGGCCGATTCAGCGCGGGCCGTTGGTGCGACGAGACTCGGATCGGCGCTGATCGGCGGCGGGACGTGGCGAACACGGTGATCACAACCACCATTGCCGCAATCGCGATTGTTGCGAGCCCGAAGGTCAGTGGCAACCAGTCGACGTTCCGACCCCCGCTTGGATCGACCTGATCGATCAATTCGAAGCCGACATTCGGTGCCATGGCGATGGCCCCGATTGCTCCGATGGCGACGCCGCCGAGGAGAACCGGTGTGACGAGCGCAAGGCCGTATTGCGTCCGACCCGAACGGCCGAGGCCCATCGCGGCGAGCGAATCGAAATCGGGGGTCAAGGACCGCGCCAGCCGGGCGATCAGCAACCCGAAGGCCAGAACGCCGGCAATGGCCACCACGATTCCAAACAGCCACAGTGCTGTACTCAGGACGCCGAGACCGTCGCTGACCTGGGCGAGATCGCTCCATGCCGATGGCCGGACGGAGAGCCCGGCGTCGAGCTGCGCATCCCCGGACGATGGATGCCCGCTCCGGAGCATCTCTGCTGCGACACGTGGATCGGACAGCGCAACTTGGGCGAGCTGGAAATGCTCTATCCGGTCGGCGTACTCGTCGGCGAAGGAGGGCGTGAGCGAGATGGTTCCGCGGGGAACGGAGAAGTCGAGCGGCGAGACGGAGATTCCGGTCACCACGAGCCGCAGGTCGGGTCCGTCGGCCGGACCGGGATCTACGTTAGAGAACAACTTCTTCACATATTCGGGTGAGAACGAGTCGAACGCGATGGTGTCGCCGACATGTGCTCCGAGTTCGGCCGCCATCTGCTGGCCGAGGGCGATTTCGTTGCTGGCGTCGGGGTTGGGGAGGCGACCGGTCACCACCACTGGCCTGTTGGTCGGATCGTCCAGCAGAGGCGTGTTGACCGCCGGGTTGATCTGAAAGGACGGAACGAGTTTGGATCCCGAAGGGCGGATGAAGAACAGGGTCTCGATCGTTGCTCCGCTGCCGCCGATCAGCGGGAGCAACCGACCGATGGTCGCCTGATCGGCATCGAGTTGGTCAGAGCCGTCCACAACCACGTCGGTCGCAAAGGTCTTGGCTCGCAGACGATCGAATGCGCCAGTGGTGCGGTGGGCTCGGGTGATCGCAACCAGCGCGAGCGTGCAGGTCAGTGCCAGCACGAACGTGGCCAGCACGAGCGAGGTCCACCAATGCCGCCACTGGGCACGTGCCCAGACTCGTGTCCCGCCCATCATTTCGCCATCACTCAGCCCTCAATGCGACACCCGGGGGTTGACGAAGCGCGGCAACGGTGGCGGTCAGCCCAGCGAGGACACAAACGGCTGCGATCCCGGCTGCAATCGACCACAGCCCGCCGGGCACGACCGACTCTGCGATCGCCCCGACGTTCTCGACGAGTTGGCGGTGAATCGCTCTGCCGACGACGAGTCCGATCGCGCCACCTGCCCCGACCGCAAGGACAGCAGTCACGGCTGCCTGCCACATGTGCACGCCGGTGACCTGTCCCGTCGTAAACCCGAGTGCACGATGGATGGCCAACGGACGACGGCCGATACGCACGGTCTGGACGACGGAGTTGAACATCGCGGCCAACCCGAGCAGGACCAACAACTGGGCAGCGCGATTCGGCAAGCCGCCGAGCTCTCCGATGTTGCGAACCTCCGACGGCGGGTTCACGGCTTCGAGACCGAGATCGGCGTAGCGATCGAGGACCTCCCCATGATTGCTCGCTGCGGCGAATCGATAGACGGAACCATCGACCGCTGTGTCGGCCAGCGCGCTCAGGCCCTCCTGAGTCATCACGAAGCCCAATCCGGAGATGTCGCCGCTGGGATCCAGATACTCGCCCACCACGGTCAACTGAACCGGACCGCCTCGCCCCTCGACCATGATCTGATTGCCGATGGCGATGCTCAGCTGGTCCAACAACTTCGCGCCCACCGCCGCCTCGTCGGGTCGTAGCGGCGCGCGACCGGCGGTCGTCAGCACCGCGACTTCATCCTTCACGTTTTCGAATGCCCTCGGGAAGACGGCGAGAGATCCGCCTTGACTTGTGGCGAGGAGCCCTTCGGCGTCCTGCCCGTTCTGCTGGGAAAGCACGAGCGCGGCGGCATCGATGTCGCGGTCCGCTGCGAGCATCGTCGCTGTCATCCGGATGTCTGCACCGGAGTCCAGAAAGATGCTGGCATCGAAGTCGGCGCCGTAGAGGCGAGGTGTCGCCAGGACATGGTCGATCGACTGTTGCAGGCTCAAGACTCCAACCAGACCTGCCGTTGCAAGAACCGCCCCGACAATCGCGCCGCGGCCCGGTCCGAAGGCAAACCGAACGCCGAGGGCACGCACAGGGTCGGTCGCGCCGACTGTGCGCCCGAGTCGCGCTTGGCGATGACGCCCAGCGGCCGCCGATGTCGCTGCGATGATTGCAATGGATCCGAGCAATACGCCGACAGCTCCTGGCAACACAACCATCGGATCCCAACGCAGTCCTGGCTCGGGTTCGGCCTTGGCGGTGATCCCCACCGGCGCGACACCTGATAGGGCAAAGGCGAGCACGCCAGCAGCGGCCGATCCGATCAGCACCGCCGGCAACATCACAGCGGACCGGGCGAGGCGACGTTCGCGTGTGGTCAGCCCCAGCGCTGCCAGCGTGTCATCGTCGGCAGCAAGTGCTCTCCCGAATCGGATACCCGCCTGGATGAGGACAATCGCCGTCGCCAGCGCCGCAACGGCCGCGATCGCCCACCACGCCCTTCGCTGCAGGGCGACGGTGTCCTCGAGCCGTGCGCTCAAGTTCTCGCCTGGATCGACGCTCGCATTCGGATAGATCGCGCGCAACTGATTCGCTACGGCGTCGAGCTGGTCGGGTTCCGCGGTCACGTCGATCACGCACACGCACGACCCTACGGTCGACTTGTACGTGTCGTAGAACGCCCTGGAGAACAGGAGAAATGGATCTGGGTTGTCGCTGACCCCGGCGGCCGAGCGCCCGACACCTGCGATCACGGCAGTCAGTTTCGGGCCGCTGCCCACGACCTCGGCGTCCTCGGTGAGGAGCTGGACGAACTCGTCTGGGGTCAGTGTGCGCAGATTGACCGTGTCACCGACGGTCGCCCCGAGTTCGTCGAGCATTTCTTCGTTGGCGAGTACAACCTCAGGTCCCGCTTGCTCGAGCTGTTCGATCCCGCTTCCGTAGATCGGGCTGAATCGCGTCCCTTCGCCGCGTCGCTCAACGCTCGCGATGTTGAACGGCTGGTCGTATCCTTCGGCTGCGACCCCGATGAAGGCGAACTGCCAAACCCCCTCAACGCCCGGGATCTCCATCACACGATCGAGCAACGTCGGGTCGAGTCCCGAAAATCGACCATTGTCGATTTCGAGCGCTTGAACCAGGAGATTGGGTTCGTTGGTCACGTCGAGCATTCGTGGGAAGGCCGTTTCCGTGCGGTGAGCCGCCGCCATCGAAGCAACGGTGGCGCCGCCCCCGATCGCGACGATGACAGCGAACACGAGCAACGTCGCCCAATGCCCGCGGCACGCGCGGCGCACCCACAGCAGAGCCCCGGTGTTCACGTTCACATTGAACCGCATCGGTCGGCCTCTGTCAGGTGCGCCGGTACCACCCCCGCGGGGGATGCCAGCAACACCCGCGGACGCAGGTCAGTGCCCTGGTCCGTCGCGGGGTCGGAGGCGCACGATGATCCGACGGCCATGCGCACGCGCAGAGACGATGATGGAGAGCACAATGAGAATCGAACGAAGCATCAACACGGTGTCATGGATCCCGTCGGACCTTCTGGAGGGGATGGGCAAGATCGCGACTCGGATGAAGATGGCCCACCACGACCCGCC
>JANOEM010000122.1:0-9484 GCA_031413195.1 Actinomycetes bacterium | reverse complement strand
CGTGATCTTCAGTCGCATCGGCGAAGAGGTCGCTCGGGCGCGCAACTTCTTCGATCTGGCCACGACGGCGCGCCGTCGCTGCACGAGATGTCTTGTCGACGACATCATCGGAACCTGCATCGGACCCGGCTTCGGAAGCCTCGGGCTTCACCGGCGACTCCGGCTCTGGGTCAGGTTCGTCGGCCGGAGGTGTGGCGGCCGCCGGGAGCGCCGCGACATCGGCCGGGCTGCCGAAGTTGATGATCCCGTACAGGTCCTGCAAGAACGCAAGATCCGCGGCGAACAGGTTCTCCACCTCGCGGACGCCGATCTGTTGCAGAGAACCGAGTTCGGTGATGACTCGCGCCAGCACCAGGATTGTCAGATACGGGTCGTCGGGACCGGAAACCCGTTGATCGCGGAGAGGTTCGATCTCGTCTCGTGCCGTGGCGAGACGCATGGTCCCGTCGCGGTGCAGGGATCCGTCGGTGTCGACGTAACCCTTCGGCAAGGTGAAGCTGTACTCGGTTTGGAAGCCAGCCACTCGGGCAGTTCTCCTAGACCCAATCGATGAGTTCGTGAACGATCGTGAACTCCTCGATCATGACCTCGTCGTTGCCGGCGTTGAGATCGGAGACAGACATCTTCGATGGCCACATGTTGAGCAGGCTGAAACGAGCGACCTCTTCGCCGATGCGACTGAAGATCACGATCGAACCCGTCTTGTACGGCGTCGCGCTCGCAGCCTTGACCACTTCGTCGAACCAGTCGTGCAATTCCGTGTCGGGCGTGAATCCGCGCTTGAGGACGACCTCACCGTACTTTGCCTTGCCGGCGATCTTGGTCAACACCTTCATGCCCTCTTTGGTGAATCGAGCATGCTCCATCACGTCGAACTCGAGGCCGAGGCCGGTGCAACCGGTGAAGTAACCGAGGGTCAGGCCGTCGACTTCGATGGTGAAGTAGGCCCCCTGCATCTCGATGTCATGTTCATTACTCATGTCCGACCCCTCAACTCACTCGTTCGAAGAATTCGATGGCCAGCGTGGCTTCCTCGATCATCACGTCGTCGCTGCCGGCATCAAGATCTGACGCCGACCACTTCGTCGGCCAGGCGTTGGTGAAGGTCCAGCGACCGACTTCGCCTTCTTTGTTGTCGAACATCACGATTGAACCATCGACCCGATAGTCGTTCTTGCCATCGCGGATGTCCTTGATCCAATTCCACAACGACTTGTCCGGGGTCAGCGGCCGCTTGATGCTGAACTCGCCGTACTTGGTGGCACCCGGCATCTTCTTGATTACCGTCAAGCCGCTCTTGCCGGCAACGGTGATCTCCGTGACATTCAACTCGATTCCGAGGCCGGTGATCTCGGTGATACCCGTGATCGTGAGCTTGGGCAGTTCGAGGTCGAACCACGATCCGACCAGGAAGTTGTCGACTTTGTCGCCTGCTACGACATTTGGCATGGAGCGATTCCTTTCGGTCCGTCAACCCCGGCCTAGGCCGAGGTCTCCTTGATCTGGGCGATGCGGAAGATGACGAACTCGGCCGGCTTGACCGGAGCGATGCCCACCTCGACGACGACGCGACCGAGATCGATCGACTCGGGCGGGTTGGTCTCGGAGTCGCACTTGACGTAGTAGGCCTGCTCGGCTGTCTGGCCGAACAATGCCCCGTCTCGCCACAACCCACGCAGGAATCCACCGACGGTACGCTTGAGACCCTCCCACAGCTTCTGGTCGTTCGGCTCGAACACTGCGAACTGGGTGCCGTTCATGATCGCGGTTTCGATCATGTTGAACAGGCGCCGGACGTTGATGTAGGTCCAATCGGTGTTCGACGAAAGGGTCCGAGCACCCCAGACGCGAATGCCGCGGGTGCCGAACGGGCGGATGCAGTTGATCCCGATCGGGTTGAGCAAACCCTGCTCGCCTTTGGTGATGTCCTGGGCAACTCCGAGCGCACCGCGCACTACTTCGTTCGCCGGCGCCTTCCAGACGCCACGGGTGTCGTCGGTGCGGGCCCAGATACCGGCCATGTGTCCACTTGGCGGCACCATGATCTCGGTGTCGCCATTGGTCGCAGCCGGGTTCGAGACCTGGATCCACGGGTAGTAGAACGCCGCGAACTGCGAGTCGTACATGGCGACGTCGCTGCGCCATTCCTTGATCTGCTGCGGCGACATGCCGGGAGGCGCATCGAGCACTGCCATCCGGTTGGCCTGACCTTCGCAGTGGTTGATGACGGCGAGTTGGACTGACTTCCACATGTTCAAGTCGACGCTGCCGTCTTCCTTGGTGGCAGCGGTGACCAGGTCGGGAACGATGACCATCGTGACATCGTCGGCGATGACCAACCCGCTGATGCCCGTGCGAGCTGATTCCGAGCCCGAGAACGCCCGGCCGGTCACCGGTGTCGGCGTGGCGGGTGCTGGCTCGATGCTGTACACACCGGCCGGGATCGAAGCGAGGTCGTTGACCAGTTTGGCGGTGTCGATCTTGGTCGCAACCTTGACCTTGGTGGACTCGGCGTTGACGATCGTCTCGGCCTGGCGAGGACCGGCACCGAGGGTCAGGTTGGGGAACGATTCGACGACCTTGCCGCCTTCGACGATGTCGATCTTGAACGTCGGCGCAGCGTCTTCGGCTGCATCTGCCGGCGTATCTTCCGGAGTGACGGCAAGCGAGATCGGCGCATTCGGCTCGACGGTTGTCACCTCGAGCGCCGGCCCGAGGCTGCGATCTGCCGACGGCAAAGCCTTGGTGCCGCTCTCGGTGGCTGGGGCGCTGTTCGGGATACGAACGATGTAGGCCAGGCTGCCACCGTTGTTGAAGTATCCGTACACCGAATGGGGGAGCATGATGCCGGGAACGAATCCACCGAACAGGCTCTCGAACTGGGTCCAGTTGGTGACCAGCCGAGGCTTGACACCTTCGGGGTCCGACGGATCGTCCGTCGGCGCCTTGGCAGTGAATCCAACGAACGCTGCGACGGCCGTTGCTCCGGCTGACAGCGTCGCTGAACTCGACGGCACTTCTTCCACATAGACGCCAGGCGTCAGGTACGTTGCGGCCACTATCAATTCCCCTTTTTTGGACTCATTGCGTACAGAGAACTCTCACGTAAACGTGATGGTGATTTCGTGTCGGGCACCGCCGAAACGACGCCCATTTGCTGACTTCTCGCCACCATAGCAAGCCGACGAACGGCGTGCGAGAAGTTCCTATCACAGTTCCGCATTGGACGAGCGGCTCCTCTCACTCTTCGTGCTGGGCGGCTCGAATCCTTGACGGATCCCAGACGAATCTCCAGACGAATCTCCAGACGAATCTCCGGGGAAATCCACTATGGAATGGTGACGGTCGGCGCTCCACCGAAGGTGATCGATATCGATCCACCGTAGGCACAGATGCACTGCGAGGAGTTGTTCAGAGCCGGCATGTTGGCGATCAGCACCGTCGGCGAGCCGGGAACCCACGGAGCGACCGTGACCGGGATGCACGCACCCGGAGTGAGAACGCCAAGGGCCGCAGCGGTCTGCGCCGCGGTGACGGGATTCAACAAGCTGGTGCACACACCGAACGGCATGACGTTCATCAGCGGGACGTTGTCCATGATGTTGGCAGCCGGTACGCCGCCGATCATCGTCCGGTTCGCCGGGAGAACGACCAGTGTCGATGGCGCCATTCCCATCGTGCAGAGTGTCGTTGCACCGTTCACGACCGGCATGCCCATGCGCAGGACGATACTTCATCGCACGCTCTCGTTCATGTCCTGATCGACGCTCGTGATTGACTGGAACCATGCGAGCGATCGGAGTCCGATGATCAGTCCCGTTGAACCGGTTGCGGACCACATGGAGTCCGCTTGGCGTCGGTTCGGACAGTTGGCGATCGAGGGTCTCGCTGTCGCTCACCGCGCCGATCGCAGTCGACAAAGCGACATCGACAGAGCCCCCGACGAAGCGGACACGTCACCCCGGCCCGGGGCGGCGAGCAACGACGCTCTTGGACATTCGGTGGAGGAAGCTCGGCGCGACTTTGCGGCGTCGTTGTCGCTGCCGAACGCGTTCGCCGCAATCGCCGCGAACGCACGACTCGACTTCGACTCAGCGACATTGCTCGCAGTTGCGGTCTCGTGCGAGTTGGATGGTCGATTGTCGCGTCTGGTCGGATACGTGCAAGACGATGTCAATCGTCAGCGTCTGACGCTGCAAACCATCGATCGGCTGATGCGCGATCAGGGCGCGTCGGTTGCGGACGTGATCGGCATGGACGCCGCCCTTCGCCGGGCGGCCTTTGTCGAGATCGTCGAGGACGGGCCATGGGCCCAGCACACACTGGTCGTGCACCCTGGCGTCATCTGGGCGATGGTCGGCGACAACGCCACCGATCCGCTGCTGCCCCCATCGATGATGATCGTCACAGACGACGCCCCGCACACCGGCGACGACGAATCGGACGAGGACTTCGGCGACGATCTCGTCGTCGTCACCGGAGATGACCTCATCCGCCGCCGCAGCCAGGCAGTACGGCTTGCAACAGCGGATCGCTTCCTCGTCTGTGGACAGCCGACCGACCCGGCGGTCTGGGACGCGCTCGTTCGTGAATCGACGTTGTCGGGAATGGGTATTCTGATCGAGTTGGACGGGCCACTGTCGGCCGACGCGCGCCGAGTCATTGCGCGCTCCCGTCACATCGCCTGGGCACTCAGTTCGCGCAAGGAACTTGCGATCTCGGAGATGCCGAACTGCTCGTGGCGCGAGGTCTACGCACCCAGCACAGAGCCGGACGCCGCCGAATGGGATGCCGCCGTCGGGCCGGTCGATCCACACGGGCATCGGTTGTCAGCGGAACAACTCGATCTCGTCAGCCGGGTGTACCGGGCGCATCCCGGAGACCTCGACAGCGCGGTCCGGCGGTTGATGGCGGGGCCGCTCGAACAGCTCGCGCAGCGGATCCGACCAACTCGCGGGTGGGACGACATCGTGCTCAGCAAGGACCGGCTGACCCATTTGCGAAGCATCGTCGATCGCTACCGATTCGCGTCGACGGTGTACGACCAGTGGGGTTTCTCGGCTCAGCCATCGCGCGGGCTCGTGGCGCTGTTCTCCGGGCCATCCGGGACGGGCAAGACCCTTGCCGCCGAGATCGTCGCCGGCGAGCTCGGCCTCGACGTGTTCAAGCTGAACCTGTCGGCCGTCGTCAGCAAGTACATCGGCGAGACGGAGAAGAACCTCGAGCAGATCTTCGATGCGGCGGGCAGCGGCAACGTGGTGCTGTTCTTCGACGAAGCCGACTCGTTGTTCGGCAAGCGGAGCGAGGTCAAAGACGCCCGCGACCGCTACGCCAACATCGAGGTGTCGTATCTGCTGCAGCGGCTCGAGCGCTACGACGGAGTCGTGTTGTTGGCCACCAACTTCGAGAAGAACGTCGACGAGGCATTTCTTCGCCGGATCCATGCGCGGATCGAGTTCCCGGTGCCCGGCGCCGACGAACGTCGCCAGATCTGGACTCGCAACTTTCCTTGCTCCGCGCCGGTCGACGAGATCGATTTCGGGTTCCTCGCCACGCAGTTCGAGATGCCCGGTGGAGCGATCCGAAACGCGGCAATTCACTCCGCCTTCCTCGCTGCCGCCGACGCCCAACCGATCTCGATGCGTCACGCCGTGCAAGCGGTTGCCCGCGAGTACCGCAAGATGGGCCGACTGCTCAAGCCTGATCAGTTCGGCAAGTACTTCTCGCTCGCCGAAGGCGTCGAATGAACCTGGTGAACCGGCCAGCAGAGAATCATCCAGCGGTAAATCGCCCGGCGGCGTTCAACTTCCTGCAGATCGTCGAGCACGGGGCGACCTCCGATGATCTGTACCCGGTTCCCAACGGTCGCAGGGTCGGATTCGACCTGACGCCAGATGACTCCCACCCGATGACGGTGGACATCATCGGGCTCAAGGTGATCCGCCAGTCCGGCGACGGCCCGTGGGCCCCAAGCCTCAACGTCTTGCGCACGAATGGCCGGTTGTTCGTAAGCGAACGACGGATCGTGGTCGACTTCGGCAAGTTCGTACCGAAGGACAAGTCGTCGTTCCGCCCGGTTCTCGCCGTGCGACCCGACGGCACCACCGCCAAGCGGCCCAAGGAGATGGTGGTCGGTCACGTGCTGATGACTCAACTGCGTCAGCTGGGCGTGCGCGGGCGCAGCATCGCCGGCAAGGCCGGACGAACCGACGACGCAGGCGCCGGACGTTTGATCCTGTCGATGACGGATGGGACGGGGAGTCAGAACTCGACGGATTGCGATCACGTCGCGATCGAGATCATCCTTGCGCCCCGCGTCGACCCCGTTCCCGTCGGCAACGACGTGCTGTCACGCTCCATCCTGGCCAAGCTGTCGAGCCCAACGCTTTCGATCGACCAACCGACTCGGGATGATTGGGCGGAGCTGATCGATCAGGGTTTCTCACCGGCGCCTGGCGAGCTTCAGCGCCACGTGCTCGGTCCACATGACCCAGTCGTTGCGGTCCGACCGCTACAGCAGCATCCCCCGTTCTCGCTGATCTCCGACAGCGGCGTGGTCCCGACGATGTTGCCGACGGGCGGAAGCGGCGTGCCCGCTGTACGGCTCTCCGCACCGCTCGTTCCCACACCCCCGCCGCCCGGATCGTCGGCCCAGTGGCGACCCGATCCATACGGACGGTTCGAGCTGCGCTACTGGGACGGATTCGGATGGACGGAGCACGTGCACGCGAACGGCGAACAGCGGTCGGACGCGCCGCGCTGAGCGAACTACGTTGCAGGAACGAACACGAGCAACGGAGGAAGCCATGACCGATCAGTCACAGCCCGAAAGCGCAGGGGTCACTCGCCGCAACCTGATGATCGGCATCGGCGGCATCGCTGGCGCAACCGCGGCCATCGCGGCGCTCCCAGGATCTTCAGTCGCCGCTGCGCCGAACCCTACCTCGCTTCCCGCGCCCGAGGTCCTCGGCGCGATCAAGCCGTTCCTGGCCTACATCGGCCTCGACGCCCTTACTTTCGACACGTACATCTCAAGTGGCACCCGCGGGAGGTACTTCGACGATCTCACCGGTGTCGGCGCGCTCACGCCGCCCGACCGACTTGCGGCGAACCTCCCTTTGCCGGCCGGTTCGGTGATCTACCAACTGAACGTCGCCTATCTGGGTCAACCGATCCTGGAGATCTTCCGCCGTCCCCTCGCGACGCCCGTCCCCGTTCAGATGCCGTTTCAACAGACGCTCGCGGCCGGCGGCGGCGCCAAGACCCAGACGTTCGAGCTGACCACACCGATCACCGTCCAGTCCGACAGCACCTACACCGTCCAGTACTACACCGCTCCTGGCGCAACCGTCTACGGCGTCACGATCGGCTACCTCCCGCCGACGCAGGCCTTCATCCCGTTCACCGGCACGCCGCCGCGAATTCTCGACACCCGTGAACCAAGCGGTGGCGGCAAACTGAACGCGAACGAGGAGCGGACCATCGCACTCGGGTTCCCCGGCGCACGCGGTGCGGTGATCAACCTGACCGTGACAGATACCGAGGGCGCCGGCTTCGTCTCTGTCAACCCGGCCAACATCGCCTATCCCGGCAACTCCAGCATCAACTGGACGGTCGCCGGTCAAAACATCGCGAACGGTGTGATCACCGCTTTGGATCCGACCGGACAGATCAAGATCCGCGGTGGGGTGAACAAGACCCATGTCGTCATTGACCGAATCGGCTGGCTGATCTGATCTGTTGATCCAGACGGGCGTTTGAGCGCAACGGAATTCGGGTATGGATCTGCCGACAATGAGAGGAACTTCGGCTTCATGACTGCTTCTGTTCGCCGATCGTCGCTCGGGACGATCCCTTCGACCGAACTGACTTGGCTCAGCGTCGACCACCAATCTGTCGTAGATCGGGTGGTGGCGTGAACAACGTGTTGCCCTCCGAGCCCTACCGATCCCTCGACGATTACCTCGCTGCCGGAGGAGGATTGGGATTGTCGGCCGCTCGCGCGGTGTCGTCCGAGACGGTTATCGAGGAACTCGTCGCGTCCGGTTTACGCGGTCGCGGCGGCGCCGGGTTTCCGACCGGCGTGAAGTGGCGAACGGTCAAGTCTTTCGCCTCCCCACTGCTGCACACGTCCGTCGTCGTCAACGCCGCCGAGGGAGAGCCGGGGACGTTCAAGGACCGGGCTATCCTCCGCGCGAACCCCTACGCCGTCCTCGAGGGTGCGCTGATCGCTGCAATCGCCATGGACGCGAGGTCGATCGTCATCGCGACGAAAGCGGCGTTTACCGAGGAGCTCGCTCGACTCCGCTCTGCCGTCGCTGAAGTCGTCGCAGCCGGTTGGTGCGGCGACATCGACGTGCGCTTCGTCGAAGGCCCCTCCGAGTACCTGTTCGGCGAAGAGACCGCGATGTTGGAAGTGATCGACGGGCGACCGCCGTTCCCCCGCATTGCAGCACCGTTTCGGCGCGGGGTGGTCGAGGTCGTTCAGACTCGAGGCGATGCTGAGTCCGGCAGTGGGCTGTCGGCCAATGTACAGATGGCCCAAACGGAGGGGCAGAGCATGGCCCCTCCGGTGTTGGTGAACAACGTCGAGACCATGGCAAACGTCCCGGCGATCATCGCCCGCGGCGCCGCCTGGTTCAGAGCTATCGGCACGACCGAGTCACCGGGAACGATCGTGTGCACCGTCACCGGGGCAGTTCAACGCCCGGGAGTCCGAGAAGTCGCGATGGGCACCACGTTGCGAGCGGTCATCGATCTCGCGGGCGGTGGCGTGCAGGCAGGTCGCAGGGTCGTTGCCGTGATGGTGGGCGTCTCCGGGGCGGTCCTCGTGCCCGACCAACTCGACGTTGCGTTGACCTATGAGTCGATGGCTTCGATCGGCAGTGGCCTCGGATCGGCCGGATTCATTGTGGTCGGCGACGATCTCGAGCCGGTCAGCGTTGCTGCCGGCGTCTCCCACTTCCTCGCGATCGAATCGTGTGGTCAGTGCATCCGCTGCAAAGAGGATGGATCGGAGATCGCGTCCTTGTTGGGCAAGATCGCCCGGGCTGATGGCGGAGAGAGCGACCTGCAGAGCATCAAGGCCCGACTCGACACGGTGGCCGACGGCGCGCGCTGCAGTCTGGCCTCACAACAGCAAACAGTGGTCGGATCGCTGCTATCGAACTTCGAGAGCCAGATCAAGGCTCGTCTGCATCCGGGTGTCACACCGGTCGATGTGCACTTCGTCGCGGCATTGGTCGACATCGACGAGCACGGCGCCACCTGTGACGTGTCCTTTGCGCAGAAGCAGCCGGATTGGAGCTATGGAACTGCGGATAGCGGCAAGAAGCCGGTCGAACGGTTCGCCGATCATCGGGCCGATGAGACGTAGCGGGTGAGACGTAGCGGGTGAGACGTAGCGGGTGAGACGTAGGTGTCGACGGACCCCGATCTGGTAGGCGGTGCCCGGTTCAGGTCCACTCCCGTTCTGAAACCGTCA
>JANOEM010000121.1:0-39691 GCA_031413195.1 Actinomycetes bacterium | reverse complement strand
CCATGTTGACAGCGAGCGATCACGATGTCGTCAACGCAGCACTTGCCGCAATTCGATGGCCGGATGACCGAGCACTGCTCGGTGACACTGTTGTCCTGCTCAACGCCCGGTCGACCTCCGGCGCAGCGTTGGAGGCGTTGGAGGCGTTGGTGCGCGTTGGCGAAGACGCGCTGCCCGTTATCGACGACGGTCTGGGCGTTTCGTCTCATGTCGGTCAGCACGGTCAGGAACAATTGGCCAGAGCGTGCCGGATGATCGGTGGTGTTGGCGCTGCTGCTGTGTTGCGGCGCCACGTGCGTCATCGCGACCGCGAGGTCGGGTTGGCGGTGATGAGAGCGTTGGCGGTCCTGGACTCGTCGGAAGTTGAGGTCGCTCACATCGGAGTCGGCCGGAGAGGCAGACACTCGTTCGGACCGAACGACGACAGCGTGGTGCATGAAGATCTCGAGCACGCCACGTCTGCGCTTCGAGCGCTTCATTCCATCGAGAACGTCCCGTCAGCCGACCTGCTGCGATTGGCCCTCGCGGACGAGATCGAGTTGCTCCACCGCCGCGTCCTCGCGGGCTTGTCCATCCACTACGGCGCAGAAACGCTCAGCAGGATCGAGTTTCAGCTCGCCGGGCACGACACCCGCTCACACTCGCTGGCCCTCGAATGGTTGGACGTCACGCTCGTCGGTGCCGACAAAGCCGCAGGAGTTCTGCTCGATCCGGGGTTGGCGAGCCACGACCGCCTCCACCGGTTGATGAAGTGGTTCCCAGCCGCGGAGTCGAAGGTGCCACCGACCCCCCAAGCGACGCTGCTCGAACTCGCCGAGGACGTCGATGGTCGTTGGCGTCGGCCCTGGATCGCTGCGTGTGTTCTCAGCGCGGCTGCGGAGATGCCCGATCTCGGACTCGAGGCGGTTGCGTCTCGGCTTCCGGCCGAGTCAGTGTCCGGCGATCGTGTCAACACCGGAATCGTCACAGAGACACTCGAGGCGATTCGGATTCGTCAGACGATTCGTCACGCTTGAGCGCTTTCCCTCCGGCCGGGGGGCATGACGAGTTCAGCTGCAATTCCCATTTTCTCCAGCACAGCGGATGCGGTGCGGGTGAGTTCCTCCCGTTCGAGGTCCGTCGTGTCTTCGAGCCGCGCCAGTCCCAGCGACGCGAACGCGGATTCCCAATCCACGCCGCCCGTATCGGCAATGTCTCTCGATCGTTGCAACCACACCCGAGCCGAACCGGCGTCGCCGTTGGCGGCGGCCAGGGTGCCCTGCATCCGGCTTGCGAGCGCGTCGACCGGCGGTCCGCCATCGGCCGATCGATCGCCGAGCTCGGCCAGCACGGTCGCTGCCTCGGACAGCCGGCCGGCGAAGACGAACGCCTCCGCGAGTCGAGCTTCGGTCTCGGCGAGAAACGGACCGTGAGCGAGCCCGACAAAGCGCTCCCGAGCGTCGGTCAGCATCGCAATGCCTTCGTCCCAGCGCCCGGTGCGGGCAAGCGTGCGGCCAAGCGTGTTCGTCGCTGCTGCGACACCCATCGCGTAGCCGCTCGCGCGCCAGATCCGGCGAGCTTCGCGTAGCAGTCGCTCGGCCTCGTCGTAGCGGCCCTGCTCCGTGCGGACCTCGGCGATGTTGTGATCGCATTGGGCCATACCGACGACGTCGCCGGCGCGTCGCCGTGCGGTCGCGCTTTCCTCGAAGTATTCACATGCCTCGTCCCATCGCCCGGCGACAAGCGCGTCCACCCCGCGATTGTTGAGAACCGAAGCGAGCCCCGCGAAGTCGCCGATCTCTTCGTAGATCGGTTGGGCGAGATCGCGGTACTCGAGCGCTTCGCTGTCGCCGAGCTCGCTCAACGCCCAGTCGAGCAGGTAGTAGGCATGGGCTTCGGTGGCTCGATCGCCCGAAATGTGTGCGTCGGGCAGCGCTTGGCGACACCATCGAGCGCATGGTCGATAGCGCTGCTGCCAGATCAGCGTGCTCGCGCATGCAATCCCGAGACGCGACCGCTCCATCGCCACCGCCGCCTCGCCAGGGAGATCCGCCAACGACGCCAGGCCGCGCCGGTACCACCTGATCGCGGCGGAGTGGCGGCCAAGCTTTTCGCGAAGCGTGCCCTCCTTACGGCAGAGCCGGGCAAAGGGCTGAGGATCGTCGCCGCTCAATTTTCGTGCCCCACGAAGACCGTCGCGAGCGAGGTCGTAGCGGCCGGCGAGAAGGGCGACATCGGCGAGCGACTCGTAGACACCGACCAGCTCGGACCGACTCACTGATGCGGCCGCGCTGCGCGCGTTCTCGATCGCTCGACTGTAGAACAGGGTCGCTTCCACGGTCGCGTAGTTCTCGAACGCCCGCTGGCCGGCGAGCAGGTTGTACTGCCAGGCAAGTTGACGATCTGCGGACCCATCGAAGTGATAGGCCAGAAGACCGAGCCGGGCGTCGTCGGGTTCGCCGAGAGCGAGGAGAGCGTTCCCGATCCGAAGGTGGAGGTCGCGACGTTGGACGAACGGAAGGCCCTGATAGGCCACCCGGCGAACCGTGTCGTGGGTGAACCGCAGGTCGCCTTGATCGGTGACGATGAAGTCGGCAAGACGATGCCAGCGGGGAGCAACGCCCGCCAGCTGGCCGATTGCACTCTCGAACAGCCCCGGCGAGAATCGGTCGCCCAGCACGGAAGCGTGGCGGAGCAGTGTTCTGTCGGCGGGTTCGAGTCGGTCGATGCGGGCAGCGACGAGATCCTCGAGCGCTTCCGGGATCGAGTCCAGAGAGCCGAGCTCGAGTCGCGCGTGAGCGAGTTCGAGCAGGAACAACGGGTTGCCGCCGGCCCGTTCGCAGAGCGCGCGGAGTTCGTCGTGGCCAATCTCGGCGTCGTCGGTCAACGCGGCGGCAAGGTGTTGGGCGAGGTCACCTTCGAGCGGGCTGAGTTCGACCGTTCGGGCCTTGAATCCGAGGTGGCTCCCGAGCCCCTCCTCTCGGCTTCGGGTGGTGAGGCACACGAACCACGGAAGTTGTTCGACTCCTTGAAATGCGCGAGCAAGGAGTTGGGCCGATGCCTCGTCCATCCACATCGAGTCCTCGACGACCAGCAGGAGCGGGCGTGCGAACGCGACGTGCAGGATCTCGGCTGCGACCTCGCGCAGCACGCCGACCCGGAACGCTGCACCGAGGTCGTCGACCTTTGACGTGGAGGGGACATCTGCGTCGATCACCGCAGCGATCAATGGCGCGTACGGCAACCTGTCGGGAGCATTGACGGCCAACCAGCTCGACAGGAGCGGCCCGGCTTCGGTGGCGTTTGCATCGAGTCTGATACCGAGCGCTGTGCGCAGCATCAGACGTGCGACGAAGTAGGGGCGGTCGGCGGCGAAGGGCTCGCACGACAACCGCACGACCCGAATTTCGTCGGCCGATGCGATCACTTCCTGCACCAGGCGTGACTTGCCGATTCCTGGCTCACCCTCGATCTCGATGCAGGATCCTTCACCGGCGGTAGCGCTGGAGAGACCGTCGCGAAGCAACGCAAGCTCTTCGACACGGCCGACGAAATCGACGTCTTCGATCGTCGAGCGTCCCCGACCGATTATTCGACGACCGACGACAGACGCTTGTTGTGGATGACGCTTGCCCTTGACGAAGAACGGCTCGAGTGCTGTCGTTTCGAATGGGGTCGCAGACCGCCTCATCGTTGTTCGGCTGGCCACCAGTTCGCCGGGGTTGGCCTTGGCCATCAAGCGCGCCGCGAGGTTCACCGCGTCGCCCATCACGGTGTACACGCGTCGCCACGGTGCCCCGACCTCGCCTGCAAAGACGTGGCCTGTGTTGACCCCCATTCGGACAGGAAGGCCGACGTCTGTGTCGAGCAGTTCACGGCCGACGGCGAGCATCCGGCCCTCGCCGTCTTCGACAGCGTCGGGAGCGCCGGCGGTGAGGATGATCTTGACCCCTCCGCCGGTGGCATCAGATGCGAGAAGAGAGACCTCGTGTCGATCGGCGAGTTCGAGCACCGTGGTGACGAGTTCGTCCAGACGCTCCGCGACCGCTTCGGGCCCATCGGTGTTCAACAGTTCGTCCACACCGCCGACGTAGACGAAGCCGATCGTGACGTGACGATGCTCAGCATCGTGGTCATCGTCGGCCAGCCGTCGCCTGATTGCCCGCGGGACGAGTTCCTCGAACCGCCGCTCATCCTGTTCATCGATGTCAGGGGCGTCATGCGCGTCATGCGCGTCATGCGCGTCGGGCGAGTCATGCGAGTCATTCCCATCGAGCGCATCAGCCGATGTCGGTGCAGCACTCACCTTGCGCAGCAGAATCCCGTCGCCCTTCGCGAGCCCGAGCCACGAGCCGGGAAGCCGCGCAGCAGTATCGGCACTCACCAGAATCTCGCCGGCGTCTGCGGTGGACTCCATCGCAGCCACGGTCGTGGCGTGTTCGCCGGCGACGAATAACTCGCGCTGACCGCGCCCAGCGAGCACGAACAGGAACGGACCGCTGTGGATGCCCATCGAGATCCGGAGCAGGACCCGGCGTCTGCCCGTTGCGACTGCGCCGCGGCGTTTCAATGTTGCCCTCATGTTGTAGGCCGCACGGCTGGCGCGCTCGGCGTGACCCTCGCCCGCGAAGAACAGGAACAACGCGTCGCCGCCGAACTTGATCAGGTCGCCGCCTTCTGCTCGAGCGACGCCGAGGAGTGCTTCGAACGTGGCGTTGAGGATGTGGGTGAGCTCCTCGGCACCCGCTCGGCCGAGTTCAGCGAGCTGTTCCGAGAGTCGCGTGAAACCGGAGATGTCCGCGAACACGACGGTGCCCTCCTGGTGCCAAGAACCCGGTTTCTTGACGCGGAGTAGCAGACCGGGCACGAAGGGCGACAAGTGTTGAGACATCGGTGTGAATCTTGCCGCAATATCGCCGAGTCGCGTTGACGCGGGACACTTCTCCGTTGAAGCTGTTGCCAGGGCGTCTTGCGCGTCCATCGCGCGAGCAGATGAGGGATGACAATGAGTGGGAACAACCGTCGGCGGAACCGGCCTACTGCAGTACTGATTGCGGCAGTTCAAATCATCGCGACATGCGTGGTTCTCACGCTCGGAACGTCGGCATCGATCACGAGCGCAACCGGCGGCGACGACGACTGGAGTTACCTCGGTTGCTCGCAGCTCTCACCGTCGATGCCCTACGGCAAGAAGGTCTGGCCTGGAGCGATCGCCGGAACCTATTCGCTTCCCGGGTCGGGTGGTGGCACGGTCACCATCAACCCGAACAACAACAAGACCTTCACATGGTCGTCCACGTATCCGCTCGACAAGGTGATCGTGTACGGCGGCTGGAGATCGAACGTGTACACCGTTGCCGACAACCTGCCGACGACGCAGTACTCGGCGCCGAGCAGGTACGGCGTTCTGCCATCGATCCTCTACGTCTGGTTCTGTCACGACGGATTGACGAACGCTTCGATCACCGCAGCGAAGACTTCCGTCAACGGCGCCCGCGGTGTTGCGTTGTCCGACATCCCGACGGCGACCCTCAATGTCAGTGATCCTGCAGTCCTCGCCCAGGTGTATCAGCAGCTCGCCGGCAGCCCGGTACTGAAGTCGAGCCCCGTGCTCAAGTCCAGCCCGGTCCTTCGTTCGAGCCCGCCGTTGCGTTCGAGCCCGGCGTTGAAATCCAGCCCGCCGCTGCGGTCTTCGCCGGTGCTGCGTTCGAGCCCGCCGTTGCGTTCGTCGCCGGTGCTGCGTTCGTCGCCTGTGTTGCGCTCCAGCGCTGTCGACTCGTCCCCATTCGATACTCCGTTGTCGGCACTTGTCATCGATGCCGTCGATAGCGCCGGAGTCGCGATCACCTGGGACCGCGTTCTCGCCGGCACCAACTACGACGGCTGGCCGCTCAACAGCGTCACCTTCGACCTGGTCGCCGGCTTGATCCAGGGCGCCACCGATACCGACAACAACGGCACGATCGATTACCCCGGCGGTGTCGGCCTGATCGCGAACGCAACACTGTTCGAACTCGACTCGACCGGCGTGATGATCGGTCGGCTCAGCGTCCTGTCGCTGCTCGTTATCACCGCAACCCTCGCCGATCTATCGGCGTCGGCGTCAAACCCGATCGACTGGTGCGCGCTTTCCTCGCCGTATACCGACGGGGCGTGCCTCGTAGCCGATTCTGCGGGCAACGTCTATCCCGACGCGACGCTGTTCGAGCTCGGGCTCTACGGCGTTCCGGCAAGCATCGTGCCGATCTGGGATATCGAAATGACCAAGCTCAAGGCGCTCCTCGCCGCGAAGCCGGCGAAGTCCCCGCTCGACCTTCTCCTCGCCGGCGACTACGACGGCAACGGATCGGTTGAATCGACCAAGCTCTGCGTCACGGCGGCCAACCTCGGTCAATGCCTCGCCGAGATCATCACCCCCCGGGACTTCCCGTGGGAAGACCTGCCCCTCGGCAAGCTCGACCTCGCCCAGTATGCGCTCGGTGAGCGCCTGCCGGTCACCGCCCAGTTCAGCGTCGGCGCCGCAGCTGCCACGGTCACGATCACCCTGCCATCCGGCTTCGTGTTCGATGTTGCTGCTGGCGCAACGACCTGCCAAGCCGGCACCTGCAAGAAGATCACACCAACATCGATCGGCACAGCGACGCCCCAGGTGCTCACGTTTGCGACCACTGGTCTGTCGACCGGGCTGGTTCAGCTCAACCTCACCGCCGCCCCGAAGGGCATGATCACCGGCGATCCGGGGCAACCGACTCGAGCCAGCAGTCCACTCACCGTTGCATTTTCGTCGGGCAGCACCAACTTCGGCGCCTCCACGCCTGGCCCGACGATCACCGATCCGTGGGCGGCGAACGTCGTCCCGTCGGTCGTTCCGGACACGTTCTACTTCGGTGCCGTCGCCCAGAATGGAACTGCGGCGTACGACATCACGCTGCCCAGCACGCAGGTCGGATCATGGCTCTCGGTTCGCCTCAGCGCGATCTCACCAGAACTCGACGGCGACCTTGCCCTGTTCGCGCCCAGTGCTGCACCTGCGCTGAAGTCGTCGCCGGCGCTCCGGTCCTCGGCCACGCTGTCGTCCAGCAACCAGCCGGTCAGTGACCCTGGCGCGGATCCGGCCGATGCGCTTCCTCCCGAGACACTGCAAGACGTCCCGACCGCTCCGACCGATATCGCCAACCCGTTGCTCAAGGCGGTCTCTGCGAACCGTGGCCCGGTCGATGACATGCAGTCGATCGTCGACGCGTCGACCACCTCCGGCACCTCGTACCGGATTCAGGTCAGCGCCTATGGCACGTCGTCGGGTGATTATGCCTTGCGAGTGTTGTCGACGCCGTCGGGTATCGCTGCCTGTGCGAGCAAGAACTTTGCCGGCACCATCGCCGCGCCGGTTCCGGTGATTGGCGTGACTTCGCCGACCGGACTCATTGTGTACAACACGCTCCAGACCAGCGCTGCTGTGCTCGGCGGCAACGGTGACACCACTGCGTCCACGTTGTTCAGCCTGGCGCTCGCGACCGGCTCATGGTTGCTACCGGTTACTCCTGCAGCTTCCGATAGTTGGACGACGGCTCAGCCGGGCTCGCAGTTCGATTGCGCCCCAGTCGCGGCCAACGCTGTGGTTCAAGCCGTTTCTGAGGCGATCATCGGCCACAAGAACGGCGCGCTGGCGGGCATCTCGTCGGTCGTTCTCGTCGGCGGTGACGACAAGCTGCCTTTCTATCGGCTGCCCGACACCACGTCGTTGTCGAACGAAGCCGAGCACACCGACTCGATCGGTACGGACAACCCGATCTCGGCTTCGCTGCGGGGTCGGTTCTTCCTGTCCGACGACCCGTACGGCACGCTCAATCCGATCGCTTGGCTCGACCGCAGCTTCTACGTCCCTGACCTGGCCATCGGTCGCCTGGTCGAGAGTGACGCCGATATCCAAGGCCAGATCGGCGAATATCTCGCCAACTCCGGTGAGTTGGCGCCGGCGAGCGCGCTCGTGACTGGTTACGACTTCCTTGCCGATGGGTCCGGACGGACCGCGGCGGCGCTGCAAGCCGGTGGCCTTTCCACCTCGACCCTGATCGATCAACCCGGCCAAGGCGCGACGGGGTGGACTGCGCAGGACTTCCAGAACGCGCTGCTCGCGAACCCGGGCGTCGCTGCGTTGGACGCGCACTTCTCGCAGTACCAGATGCTGTCGTCGAGAGGCGACGCGACCAAGACCCAGGACCTCCTCGATCTCGACCCGGCGAGCAGTTCGATCGGCTTGCCAGAAGGAATTCTGGCCGATTCGATCCTTTTCAGTGCGGGTTGTCACGGCGGGCTCAGCGTGCCCGATGCATACGCGACCAGCAATGCCGAATACCCCGTCCTGGATGGTTCCAGCGGTGGTCTCCCGTACGACTGGGCTCAGGCGCTGTCGCAGCGCAAGTCCTCGGTCTGGGTCGCCAACACCGGGTTCGGCTATGGCTCGGTTGGTGACGTGTCGCTGTCTGAGCGTTTGATGGCGCTGTATGCGAAGTACCTCGTCGACCCCAGCACCACCAGCGCAGGCGACGCGTTGGTGAAGGCCAAGCAGGATTACTTCGCGACGCAGGGGCTCTATGGTTCCTACGACGAGAAGGCATTGCAACAAGTCGTGTTCTACGGAATCCCCAACTTCCGCCTCGCCCGCACCGGCGTGGTCTCGCCGACCTTGGATGCTGCCCTCGGTGCAGCACCTCCGTCGTCGGTCGGCCTGACGCCGCTGCCCGGCGCGCCTGGTTTGCCTGCCTCGGCACCGCTCGAGCAGGACTTCACGTTCACTCGCCAAGATGTCGACGGGCGAACCACTTTCAGCGTCGACGGCGACACCCTCGCCCTCAACGGCTATCCGATCCAGCCGCGCACCAACTTCGATGTGACCTCCACCGACCCGTCCTTGACGGCGAGAGGTGCGATTCTCGAGACCATGCAGGCCACCGTGGAATCGGTTGTTCCGCAGATCGCTCGCGCAACATCGGATCGCGCGAGCACCGAACGGGCCCAGCAGCCGGCGACGGCCATCTTCCCGACGGCGTTCCAGACCGTCAGTGGCAATGCCCGCAGCCAACGGCTGGTGGTCTTCCCGGGCCAGTTCAGCGACGTCGACCCGACGCCTGGTGCGGACACCGGCAACCAGTTGTTGATCAACAAAGGCACCTACAGCGTCTACTACGCCGATGCGACCTCTGCAGGAGACGTCACCAAGCCGTTCATCCAAGAGAGCACGGCTTCGGCCGGCTCCATCAACGGTTCTCCCGGCGTCGTGCTGTTCCGGGTCAAGGCATTAGATCCCGATGGCGTCTCCGACACCACGGCGGGTCCGACAGGTGTCGTACGAGTTCTCGTGCAGTATGACGACGCGCCGACCGTGCTCGGCACGCCACACGATTGGCGCCCGATCGAACTGCAGCAGGACACCGATGGCACGTGGGTGGGGGCGTTGATCACGCCGGTCACCAACGGTCGCTACTTCGTGCAGGCTGTCGATGCCGCCGGAAACACCGGGGTCAGTCAGTTCAAGGGCAACTTCTATCTCGCCGATGGCACGTCGCCCGATGCCGTTGCGGTGGTCACCGATGGTGTGCTCGGATCCGACGGTTGGTACTCGTCGACCGGTGTGCAGGTGAGCCTGTACATCGCCGGTGAACTCGCGACCGAAACTGACGGTTACACCTTCGCCTTCGACGGCGAGCCACAGGGTCTCTACCTCGCACCAATCGAGATCCCAGAGGGAACCACCAGCGTCACGTTCGCACCACCCGCAGACAGCGGTGCTCCGGCCCCGCCGCCGATCGTGGTCCAGAAGGACTCTCAGGCACCCGAGGCGACGTTGTCGCCCGCGCTTTCCGTTATTGCCGCCGGCGAAGCCGTCCCGACGCCAACGTGCGATGCGACCGATCCGGTGCCGGGATCCGGCGTCGATGGCTGCACCATCTTGGCGCTGACCGATGTCACCGTCGCTGGACAGGTCTACTCGCTGACCAACGCCAACGCGACCGATGTCGCGGGCAACACGTCGCCCACCGTGTCTCAGACAGCGGTCATCATCTCTGGGACGAGAAATGGCGACGGATTGTTCGTAGCCGCCAATGACGTCACGGTCGTCGCCGGTGGTCCGCTGTATTCGGCGGCCGTATTCGTAGTCAACGGGGCAGAGGTACCGGGCACGGTCGATGAACCGGGAAAGACCAAGACCCTTCTGCTCTCCGATCCTGACAACTACTCAATCGAGGTTCGCGTCCCCGGAAGCGAAGGATCTGCCGATGTCGAGGTCATCTCGTTCATGGTTTCGGTCGAGGACGAGATCCCCCCAGCGCTCGATCTGCCGGAACCGACGCCGATCGAAGCCACCAGCCCGGCCGGTGCCGTCGCGACCTACGAGGCGACAGCGCAAGATGACACCGACTTGGTGCCTCCGGCGGTGACTTGCTCACCCGCTTCGGGTGCCACGTTCGCCCTCGGTTCGACCACCGTGATGTGCAGCGCCACCGATAGCGCCGGCAACACCTCGACAGGTTCATTCACCGTCATCGTCGTCGATACGACTGCTCCTAGTCTGGCGCTGCCGGAGCCGGCATTGGTCCAGGCAACCGGTTCCACCGGGGCCATCTTCGACTACATCGCCACGGCTACGGACCTCGCCGATCCGGCGCCGTCCGTCGAGTGCACGCCGGCTTCCGGTTCGGTCTTCATTCTCGGCGAAACGACGGTCTCGTGCACGGCAACGGATGCCAACGGGAACAGCGCTCCCGGTACGTTCACGATCACAGTGGTCGACACTGTCGCACCCGTGTTCGGCGCCTCTGCCAATATCTCGGTCGAAGGCAACACAGTGGGCGGCGCGATCGTCAACTACGTGAAGCCGGTCGCGACTGACACGGTCGACGGTTCGGTAACGGTCGGGTGTTCGCCGATCTCCGGGTCGACATTCGGGCTCGGCACGACGACGGTCACGTGCAACGCAACCGACACACGTGGCAACGGTTCGTCGACGACGTTCTCGGTCACGGTTGTCGACACCACGCCGCCGATGGTCGTTGTGCCGGCCAACATCTCCACCGTTGCGATGACGACCTCGGGAGCGGTCGTCTCGTTCACGGCGAGCGCTTCCGACATCGTCAGTGGCCCGCTCACGCCGGTGTGCGCACCGGCCAGCGGATCCACCTTCCCCGTCGGCACCACGATCGTCACCTGTACCGCAGCCGATGGAAAGGGTCTTGTTTCCAGCAAGACCTTCACCGTCACGGTCACCGTGCCATACCGATACAGCGGTTTCTTCTCGCCTGTCAACATGGGAACCGCTGATTCGTTTGGGCTGAACAGCATCGTCAACACCATCAATGGTGGGCGCAACGTTCCGTTCAAGTGGACCGTGTTCGACAACCGAACCGGATTGCAGATCACGGATCCGTCAAAGGTCGAGATCAAGGTCGTGACCTACGAAGCGTTCCGAGCGCAGTTCCCGAACTTGCCGGGTAAGACCGCGTTGCCGAATCGCAACGTGTGCGCTGATGCGGGTCGCACCAAGAAGTCGATTTCGGGTGACAGCGGAAGCACGACCACGGTCAAGTTCACCAACGGCCAGTTCAACGTCGGCATCAAGATGCCGTCGAAGTTGCCGCCCGGCCACAACTGCTACGTTGCGTGGACCCGGGTCGTCGGTGACCCCAACCCAGGCATCGTCGCGTTGTTCACCTTGACCAACTGTACGTGACCGGCAGGGGCGGAGAATCACATGAAGCTGATCACCGCAATCATCAAACCGTTCAAATTGGATCAGGTCAAGGACGCACTGAAAGAGGTCGGGGTCGTCGGGATGACCGTCACCGAGGTCCGTGGGTTCGGTCGCCAGAGTGGTCACACCGAGACATATCGCGGAACCGAGTACAACATTGCGTTCGTGCCGAAGGTTCGCCTGGAGATGGTCGTCGAGGACGGGTCTGCGGACAGTGTCGTGGGCGCGATCGTGGACAGTGCGGGCAGCGGAAAGATCGGTGACGGAAAGATCTGGGTCACCGATGTCGGTCGATTGGTGCGAATTCGAACCGGCGAGGAAGGCCCCGACGCCTTGTAGGTTATGGCTCGCTGGGTCTCTGGCCGTCACTCACCACTTGGTGACGAGCCACGATTGCAGCGTGATCGCGAGCGCTGCTTGGATCGCCAGCCACAAGCGGAGCCGACCGGCACCCGTCAGCGATGCCAGCGGTGCCGCGGCGAGCATCAACCAGGGGTAAAAGAGCAGCCAAATTCGCTCGACCTCACCCTTGGAGAATTGAGAGATCTGCGATCCGACGATTGCAACAACTGCTGCGCCGAACAGGATCCACAGGCCGCGACTGCGCAGCCGAACGACGCCCCACAACACGGCCGGGCCAACCACGATCAGTGTCACGGCGGTGTTGGCGAGCAGGAAGTATGTCCACGTCCGGAACTTCGCGGTCCCCGCCCAGTACTGCCCGCGCAGAGCGGCGAAACCTTCGAGCCACCAGAACCCGAGCAACCAGAAGGCAACGACCACCACTGCGACGCCCAGGCCGGACATCAGCGTGACCAACGCCAATCGCCTCCACTGACGCCACGTTGACAACACGACAGCGCCGGGCACGACCAAGAAGGCAATTGTTCCGTAGGTGAGGAACATCGAGCAGCCAAGGACGACACCGCCGAGCAGCGAGGCGCCCACCGCTCGCCACCGGGTCGTCGTGACCGCAATTGCGAGGAGTGCGACCGCTGTTGCGGCGACAGCCATGAAGAACGCATCGGCCGAAGTCACCTGCCAGATGGCATAGGGGACGAGCACTTGAAACGGTGCGGCGCGTCGGGCCCAGATGTCCCCGGCGAGTCGTTGAACGGCGACCAGGACGGCAATCGGGGTGATGACGACACCGACGATCGACAGCGCAACGGCTGGCCATGCCCCGTGCAATCCGAGCCCTGCTGCCATCTTGAGCACGAGCACGAATCCGGGCGGATGTCCGCGGACGTGGACGCTGTAGTACGGCAGGCGCTCGACGAAGGTGTTGACGAACGCGTGCCACTCGCGGGTCTTGGGCAGGTTGGCCAGATACTCGGTCTTGTGGGTTGCTCCGTAGAACAGACCGTCGACACCGTCGCCGAGCGCAAGCGCCACGCCGAAGGCCCCGGCCGCAAGACCGGTGCTGAGCAGCACCCACCGCAGCCGCCAGCAGGAGATGACGTGCTGTGCTCCGAAGATGACGACAGCGGCAACGGCGATCGGCAGCGCGAGTTGCCAGTGGGCGCGCCAATCCCAACCGTCGAGCGAGCTTCGACCGACGAATGGGGCCGCGCCGAGTTTGATCTCAGGCTTTCGTTCCTGAAAGCGGCGCCCCCAGACGACGCTGAGCCAGATCAGTGCACCAGCGACCGCAATGAGACCCGTCGCTGCCACAGACCCGCTTCGCAGCCGCTTCACGTCGTGCGATCAGCCCGAAACATGACTGTGCCGGCCACCGCGAACATTGCCCAGAAAGCGGCGTTCGAACCGGTGCCGATGACGCTCGGTGCAGCGGGAGAGACGTTGTTCCAGCTCTGCTGGAACAACGCAACGATCGCCATCACGGCGAAACCGACCGAGGCTGCGAGTCCGGCAAGCCGCACCCGTGCTCCGGCCAGGAATGCAGCGGCGAGAAGGATCGTGAGCACGGCACTGAGGCCATTGAACCAGAGCAGCTTCAGTTCCCACCGGCCATGACCGAACATCGCGACCTGGCTCGTGGCGAAGGGCAAATCTCGTGAAAGCCACATCCCAATGGCCCCGACCGTGACCCCGATCGCTCCGAGCACGATGAACGCCCGGCTTCGCGCCGCTCGGTCTCGTTGCAACACCGAGTCGATCCGAGGAGCGTGTTCGCCGGGGGGAACGGCATAGATCATCAGGTGCAGGAAGAAGATCAACGCGTAGCTCCATGGCCACTCGTAGGTCTTGTCGTAATACAGCACGGACAAGAAGATGGGTATCGCGTTGACCGCGCCGATGACTGCAGCGATTCGGGTCTTGTACCCGAGCAAGAGCAGCACGGTCAGAGTGCCGTCGGTCAGGATCACCATCCACCCGAACAGGTGGTAGTGGGGCAGGACCACCTCTTCGACAATCCACTTCCAAACACCCCAGACCGGATTCTCGACCGCGGACACGACGTACTTGTACAGTCCGGCTCCTGTGTCCTCGCCGAAGTTCGGCGGTACCTTCCAGTGCAGGTTGGACATCCACAGAAGTCCGCATGCGATGCGCGCGGAAGCCAACACGATGCGACGCCCAAGAGTGTCCATCGCGTCGAATCTTCGGGTCTTGGTCGGTGCTGGACTCGACGTGTCGGGTTCCACCAGATCCTCCTCAAACGCTCGCGGTCGGGTCGATCATGACAGGCCAGATCCTCCGAGGGTTCGACCTGAACGGTCTATTGTCCAAATGTTGTCGATCGGGCGTGTTCCCTCCGGCCGCCACGGCACTACCGTCGTTGGTCCATGGACCACGAAACCACGGCGGCCATCGGAGTCATCGGCGGGTCGGGGTTCTACGAATTCCTGACTGATGCCGAAGAGCACGACATCCCGACTCCATTCGGGGCGCCTTCTGCCCGTGTCGTCGTCGGCACCATCGCCGGACGGCGAGTCGCCTTCTTGCCGCGGCACGGTCGCGATCACAGCTTCGTGGCTCATCGCGTGCCGTTTCGGGCAAACATCTGGGCGCTGCATTCGCTGGGGGTGTCGTCGATCATCGCGCCGTGCTCGGTTGGTTCACTGCAGCCCGAGATCCACCCCGGCCAAATCGTGGTCGTCGACCAACTGATCGATCGCACATGGGGGCGTCCCGATACGTTCCACGACGTCGGCGGCCCCATCGACGAGCCCGGATCCTCGCCGCCGGTGCATCATCAAACCTTCGCCGAGCCCTATGACCCGCAGCTTCGTGCACACGTCGTCGCGGTCGGTCAAAGCATCGGAGCAGCCGTTGTCGACGGTGGCACGATGGTGGTGATCAACGGTCCGCGGTTCTCGACCCGGGCCGAGAGCGTGTGGTTCCGGCAGATGGGTTGGCACCTGGTCAACATGACCGGTTACCCCGAAGCTGTACTCGCGGCCGAACTCGGCATCCGTTACGCGACGATTGCCTTGGTGACCGACTACGACGCCGGAGTCGACGGACACGAACCGGTTTCGATGGATGCTGTGTTCGCAATGATCCGTTCGAATGTGGCCGGGGTCCAGACCTTGATCAGCGAGGTAGTCGCGCAGTTCCCTGATCTCTTGTTGGTTCGCCGGTGACCGGTGCCGCGCCCTCAGTTCTTGCGTTCGCGAAGCTGAGCGACCGAGAACCCGCGCATGCCCGCTTCGAAGTCGACAGCCGCTCGGAACCCCAGGACCGATGTCGCTCGCTCGGCACTCGCGAACACATGACGGATGTCTCCGAGCCGGTATCCGCCGACCACCTCGGGCTCGGGGGCCCCGTCGGGACGCATGGCTCGGGCCATTGCGAGCACTGTCTGGGGCGTTCCGGTGCAGACGTTGAAGGGTCCTTCGGCCGCGGCTTCATTCGTCAGCGCAAGTACGTTGGCGTGGGCGACGTCGGTCACGTGAACGAAATCGCGGCGTTGACCGCCGTCTTCCATCACCCTCGGCGACTCTCCCCGGGCGTAGGCGCTGCGGAAGATGCTGGCGACCCCCGCGTACGGAGTGTCACGCGGCATTCTCGGTCCGTACACGTTGTGATAGCGCAGCGATGTCACGGTCGCCGATGGGTGTTCGCGGGCGAACGCGTTGCACAGCCCCTCTTGGGCGAGCTTGGTCGTCGCATAGACATTGCGAGGGTCCAGCCAGTGATCCTCCGGGACGGATTCGGCGACGATCTCGCCGTCGCATACCGGGCATCGCGGCTCGAATCGGCCGGCATCGAGGTCGCTCACCCGGCGCGGACCCGGACGAACGACACCGTGCGATTCACATCGATATCGACCCTCGCCGTAGACCACCATGCTCGACGCCAACACGATCCTGCCGGTGAAGGTTGCGTTGTGCAGCGCACCCAACATCGTTGCGGTGCCGACGTCATTGCGACTCACGTATTCGCCGACGTCGGCGAAGTCGATCCCGAGGCCGACCTTCGCGGCCTGATGGCACACCCCGTCGACCCCCTCGAGCAGGTCCGCCCACGTTTCGCTGTCGCGCACATCTCTCCACAGATAACGCGCCGACGTCGAAAGACCTACCGGTCGTCCATCGTGTGCGGCCGGGTCGAGATCGTCGATGACGATCACTTCGTGTCCGAGCGTGACGAGTTCGTCGACGACGTGCGAGCCGATGAATCCGGCGCCGCCGGTGACGATGATCTTCATCTCACGCCTCCCTGGAGAAGTCGAGCCGGCACCCATGCCTGACGTCATCCTGCCTGCCCTGAACGAAGCAGCGGCCATCGATTGGGTATTGGGCCGGATGCCCGCCGGCTACAACGCGATCGTCGTGGACAACGGCTCGACCGACGCGACAGCGTCGATGGCCGCAGCTCGAGGTGCTCTGGTTGTTTCCGAGCCGGCTCGTGGATTCGGTTCGGCCTGCTATGCGGGCTTGCTCGCCGCGACCGCCGACGTGGTCTGCTTCATGGATTGCGACGCTTCGCTCGATCCGGTGTTGTTGCCGGTCGTCGCTGGATACGTCGAGCGTGGTGAGGCCGATCTCGTCATGGGAGCACGAATCGCCAAACGAGGTGCGTGGCCGACGCATGCCCGGATCGCCAACCGCATCTTGGCGTTCGAGGTCCGCCGCCGCACGGGTTTGTCGATCCGTGACCTCGGTCCGATGCGGGCCGCCCGGCGCGTCGACCTGCTTGCGCTTGATCTTCGAGATCGAAGAAGCGGTTGGCCGCTCGAGATGGTACTGCGCGCTCGTGCCGAGGGGTGGGCGATTCGCGATGTGCCGATCGAGTACTCGTCGAGGGCCGGTCGATCGAAGGTGACGGGTACCGTGCGCGGCACTGTCCGCGCGATCGGCGACATGAGCCGGATGCTGCGCGAGGACTCGCGGGACTGAACCGTGCACATCACCATCATCGCCAAGGAACCCGTTGCGGGTCGGGTCAAGACTCGTCTGTGCCCGCCGTGCACTCCTGAACAAGCAGCAGATGTCGCTGCAGCTGCGTTGGCTGACACGTTCGACGCTCTGCAAGGGATCTTGCTCGCCCCGACCGTCAGGCGGGTTCTGCTGCTCGACGGCGAGCGGCCGGAGTGGACGCCAGCCGCGTTCGAGGTCGTCGCGCAACGAGGTGGCGGATTGGAACAACGCCTGCGCAATGGATTCTGCGATCTCGGACCAGGGCTCATCGTCGGCATGGAGACCCCGGTTGCTGCCGCTCGGCTCGGCGGGGCCATGCGCTGGCTGGCTGGTGGCGTTGATGTGATCGGGCTCGCGATAGACGGCGGTTACTGGTGCATCGGTCTGTCGGTAGTGGATGCATCCACAGTTCACGAGGTGTTCGACGATGTGCCGATGAGTCGTTCGCACAGTGGGCTGGCCCAGCTGCGCCGCCTCCATCGACTCGGGCGACCGGTCAGGCTCTTGCCGATCGCGCGAGACCTCGACTCGATCGATGACCTGCGCGCGGTCGCTTCGTCCCCGGATCGCTCGACCCGGTTGCAAACGGTCGCTTCGCGTGTTGTTCGAACCTGCTGATGAGTGGGACCGACCGGTCCCGAGTGAGTTCACGCTCAACGAATCCCGAGCGATGCGTCAGCACCTTCGGGCAGCCCTCGCAGTGTTGCAAGGAGTGTGTTGGCCGGAATCGACAGCGGCAGGATCGTGCGCGTCAGCAACAGATCCGTATCGAGCCGACCGCCGCGCACCGTCGGACCGAAACTGCCCCAGAACGCCCCATCGGACGTGATCGTCAGCTCGCTCGGGATGTCTCGGGCGACCGCCACGACGCCGAGGTCGCGCTCGTCGGCCCGACCCCGACGAACGATCGGTCGAACAAGGTGATCGTCGTCGCTGACGCCGAGCGACCGGACGAGTTCGCGTAGCGGATCCAGCGACGGGCTATCCAGCGGTCCGGCCGTGGTCGTCGCGATTCGGACCCGGACGCCGCTGCTGATCAGGCGTGGAACAGCGGCGACGACCTTGGCGAAGTTGTCAGGTCCGCGGGCCATGTCGTTGATGTCCGGCCGATGTGAGTCGAGCGAGATTTGCAGGGCGACGTTCGGATCAGCGAGCCGTGCGGCGCGTTCGATCCGGTCTCCGCCGAACAACGTCCCGTTGGTCAGCACGACGATGGGGAGCAAGTTGGCCATCTCCCGAACTGTGTCCGGCAGCCAGGGGATCAGGAACGGCTCGCCGCCTGTGAGACCGAGGGACCTGAATCCGAGATCCTTGGCCTGCGTCGCGATCGCGATCATCTGATCGGCCGTCAACTGGCGCCGCGCACTGCTCGGCGACGACTCGGTGAGACAGTACGAGCACGCCAAGTTGCAGTTGTAGTTCGAGTAGATCCAGACCCGTTCCGGCATCTCGCCGCATGCAATCGCCTCAGCGATCGAGCTCATGCCAAACCCTCGGCCGCGAGGCGAGCCAGGACATGGTCGGCCGTTGGTAGTTCGAGCCCGGTCGCGAAGCGGTTGAGGAACATCGTTGCGCCGACCGTGACAGTCAGTTCGATCAGCAGATGTTCCGGCCACGAGAGCCGCGCTGCGGCCCAGACGTCGTCGGGCACCTTGCCGGTCGAGCCGGCCAGCGCGTCGATCCAACCAATGAGGCATCGTTCGGATTCGAGCGTGAACCCATCCTCGAGCGGAATCTCGCCGCGCAACGCTCGGATCTCAGCCGGAGCGAGCCCGATGTCGAGCGATACCGACGTATGAGCATGGATGCAGTACTCGCAGCCTTGCAGTGCGGAGGTCCGCAGGATCGCAAACTCCGTGTACCGGACGCCCGCACTGCCCGGGCTCAGGGCAGCGCCGACGAAGCCCAAGGCGGGGCCGAGCAGCTCGGGGACCGTTGCAAGAGCTGCGACGATAGGGCCTGGATCCCCATCGGCGAAGTACTGCCGAGCGCTGAGCGGAGCATTCGTGGCGTCGAGCAGATCTACACGTGTCACCGACTCATCCTGGCCCGACCCTGCCCCTTCGTGCGTTGGCAAGCGCATTGTTTCGCAAACGTTTCTGGCCTGCGGATCAGCGCTGCCGGTGACGGCGGTACCGTTGCGGATCGTGAGCCTGGAACAGCATTGGGACGAGGTGTGGCTCGGCAGCGATGGTTCCGGCAGCAGTTGGTACCAAGCGTCGTCGCATCCCTGAATCGACCTCGTGCGCCGCGTGTCGGTGCCATCGGAGAGCCTTGTACTCATCGGCGCTGGTACCACAGCCCTTGTCGACGAACTGATCGACGCCGGGTACACGGCGATCCGGGCATTCGACATTTCCCGGGCTGCACTCGATCGGCTCCGGACCAAGCTGGGCGAGCGTGCGCAACATGTCGAGTTCATCCGGGCAGACGCGCGAACGGTGCGGTTCCCCACCCAGATCGACCTCTGGCACGACCGCGCGACGTTTCACTTCCTCACAGATCCCATCGATCAAGTTGAATACGTCCGCTCCGTCGTCGCTGCTCTCCGCCCGGGTGGTCATGTCGTCCTCGCGACCTTTGCGAGCGACGGCCCGGAACAGTGCAGTGGTCTCGCGGTCGCGCGGCATTCGCCAGCGTCGTTGGAGTTGCTGTTCGGCGAGAAATTCGAGCTGATCGAATCATTCGAACGAGACCACCTCACCCCAGGGGGTTCCCCGCAACGGTTCCTGCATGCGGTCCTGCGCTCCAGGTCCGTCTGATCGTGCTGACGGCTAGAAGTCGAGGGATGAGTGATCGGGTGCCTCGATCGGCAGACCCGATTCCCGCCAGGCCCTGTGACCACCGACGAGGTCGCAGACATCGGTGAACCCGAGGACGGCCAGGTTCGCCGCCGCCAGCGATGAGCTGTAGCCGCCGTTGCAGACGACCACCAAGGTTTGATCCATCGATGTCACCGCAGGATTGCGGTAGCCGTTCGACGGATCGAGTTGCCATTCGAGGACGGTCCGCGGAACATGGAACGCGCCGGGGATGACACCGAACCGCTCGCGATCGGTGTGGGTCCTGGTGTCGAGGATGGTGGGGGGTAGGTCGCTGTTCATCGCCTCGTACAGTTCCTGTGGATCAAGGCGCCTGATCCTCGACCGGGCGTTCGTTAACAGGTCGTGCACCGTGACCCGCTCGGACTGGCGGCGGAAGAGTGCCGCCGTCTCGAGATAGCGCGACAACTCCACCCGTTCGAGCGCGAAATCGGGACACATCTGGACGAGCTGGGCGTTGCGACGGGAGTCGAGTTGATCGAGCACAGCGACGAGTAGTCCGTCAGGAGAAAGGTGCTGCACAGCCGAATGCAGTACGGCGCGGCACGACTCGGGTGTAGCGATCGGTGCCATCGGACCTTCGATCCAGACGATGTCGAACAGGCGAGGCAACTGGATCGATGCATGCATCGACGGGTCGACCGAGACAGCGTCTCGCACCGGCGTTCCGTCCGGCCGATGCAGCGACGATCCGTCACCGAAGTACAGAAGGGTCTTGCCCGCAAGCTCGACCTGGATGCCTCCGTGGCGAACGCTCGGCCACTCGATCGACGACATCCGCCAAGAGTAGGTGCCCATTGGTTCGCCGCACCTGGTGAGCCGCGAAACATTCGCGCAACACTGCTCGGTGCTGACCTGCCCGGCCATCGTCAGTCTCGGCGTGTGCAAGAGTCACGATCGGGGCACTGACGGCTGACTACGATCGGGTGATGGTCCGATTCCTCATCTCAACGCTCTTACACCTCGCTGGCAACGCGCTCGGCCTGATCATTGCCGCGGCGATACTCGAGGACATGACCCTCGACGGCGTGGCATTCGTGATCGCGGTCCTGATCTTCACTGTTGTCGAAATGATCGCTCAGCCGCTCCTGCGCAAGATGGCGATGAAGAACGTCGAAGCTTTGCAGGGCGGCGTCGCCCTGGTCAGCACCTATGTCGGGCTGTTGATCACCGACATTGCCTCTGACGGGCTGGAGATCAAAGGCCTGACCACGTGGGTACTGGCGACGTTGATCGTCTGGTTGGGCGCCGTGCTTGCCGGCGTCATCCTTCCCGCCATCTTCTTGAAGAACAAGGTGGAGCAGCGGCGCGGGTAACCGCGGCTGCTCATCGCAGGCATCAGCCGAGCCCTTCGGCCCGAACGAAGTCATCGATGCACGTGCCGATGTAATGGCAGTCGGCGTCGTCGAGGGAATGACTGTTCGGCAGGATCAGTCCCCACTCCATCACCCGATCGGCATTCGGTAAGCCAGCAGCGGGTTGACGATGCGGCTGGTTGCGGAACGCCGGTTGGCGAGTGGCGTTGCCGGTCCAGACCATCCGGGTGTCGACCCCATTGGACTCCATCCATTGCTGGAAGTGTGCGCGGCGGATCCTGGAGGGCGGGTTGATGACCAACGGGAACATGTGCCAACCGGTCTCGACGCCATCGGTGATCTGCGGCAGTACGAACAGATCGGGCCACCGGGCAACGTACGACGCCGTGATCTCGAAGTTGCGCTGTCGCCGTTCGATGTTGCCCGTGAGCTTGTCGAGTTGGACGAGTCCGAACGCAGCCGAGATTTCTGACGGCTCGAAGTTCCAGCCGATCTCGTCGAAGATGAACAGGTTGTCGTATTCGAGGTCGCCGTCGATGGTCGAGAAGAACCGGGTGTCGATTCCCTTGCGAGACCCGAACAACTGGACCTCGGAACGCCGTCCCCATCGGCGGAGCAGCAAGGCCCGGTCGGCCATCTCGTCGTCGTCGAAGCAGACCATTCCGCCCGTTCCGGCGGCAGTGATGATGTGTGAGAGGGCGAAGCTGGTCAAGCTGATGTCGGCCCGTGCGCCGGTCGGGGCGCCGCGCAACGTGAGGCCGAGCGCGTCGCAGGAATCCTCGATGACCTTCAGATCGTGTCGATCGGCAATCGACCGGATCGCGTCCCAGTCGGGGGCATTACCGATCAGGTTCGGGGCCAGGATCGCTTTCGTACGCGGCCCGATCATCGCCTCGACAGCGTCGGTATCGATCTGGAACGTGTCAGGGGTGACATCGACGAAGGCGGGGACGAGCCCCGCGCGCAGCATCGGGGCGATGTCGGTCGAGAACGTGACGGCGGAGGTGATGATCTCGTCGCCGGGCTGCAGACCCAACACCTCGATCGCGAGATACAGCGCCGACGATCCCGAGTTGCACATGATCACGCGGCGCTTCGCGAACAACGCCGCGATCCGCTGCTCCATCGCGCGCACGTTCTTGCCGATCCGTAACGCTGTCGGGCCGCCACGAAGGACCTCGACCACCGCCGCGATTTCGCGTTCGTCGTGGACGGATCCGGCGTACTCGATTCGTCGTTTCCCCGCTGATTCGCTTCCCACGTAATACCCCTATTCGTCGGACCGAGCCCTCGCCCGAACAGGAGCCTACGAGTCGAACAGGATCGGCGAACGGCTCGTGACCTTCGGCCCTTGTCGCTCCGGCCGGATTGTCGCATCGTGATCTCGCAAGATCGCGGTGGTTGATCACCGAGTCCGGTCGGAGCAGAAAGCACAGGAACACAATGTCCAAGCGTCACGCGATCGTGTGGCTCGACCACTTCAATGCCACGGTCATCGAGTTCTCCGTCGACTCCGCCAAGACCGTTCACCTCGACAGCCACGTCGAACGTGGTCGAGTCCATGTCAAGGCGGGGCGTCAGGATTCCGGGCACAATCCCGATGACGTCGCATTCTTCAACGACATCGTTCGAGTCGTCGGGGACACAAGCGAGGTCCTGGTGACAGGCCCCGGTGTAGCCAAGAAAGCTTTCGAGCGTCACGTCCATGCTCATCACCGGGGGCTGGCCGACAGGATCGTCGGCGTCGAGACGTTGGATCATCCTCACGACGGACAACTTCTGGCGTACGCGCGCAAGTACTTCAAGCGCGTCGACCAACTTCTTGGCGATGTCTGACGTTGCGCGAGTCCCGCAACGACAGTCCGACCCGGACGATCTCGCCGGGTTGGCGATGGCACAGTTTCCGTCGCGTCTGAACGCATCCGACACGTTGCTGTGGACGATCGAGACGGACCCGTCGCTGCGCACGACGATCGTTGCTGTTCTTGTTCTTGACCGGAGCCCCGATTGGGAGCGGTTCAGATCGAGGATGCTGGAAGCGAGCGAACTCGTTCCTCGACTCCGCCAGCGTGTGGTCGCCGAACCAATGCGCCTCGGCCCGCCGCGCTGGCAGTTGGAGGAGAACTTCGATCTCGACTTTCATCTTCGACGGGTTTGCGCCCCACCCCCCGGCGATCTCCGCTCGGTTCTCGACATCGCCGGACACATCGCGATGGACGCGTTCGACAAGGACCGTCCGCTATGGGAGTTCACGGTCGTCGAAGGGATGGCGGGTGGCCAGGCTGCACTGATCCAAAAGGTCCATCACTGTATGACCGATGGGGTCGGTGGGATGAAGTTGGTCCAATTGCTGCTCGACGATTCGCGTCGGTCGACACGAAGCAAGACGGCCGGTCCTGCGGCGTCGCGGCGTCACAGTGCTCCGCCGGTTTCGGTCGCTCAGGTACTCGCTGACGACCTCCGCAAGGTGGCGACGATGTCGGCGCACGGCGCCCGAGCAGTTCCGGGCGTCGCCGCGAAGGTCGTGACGGACCCACTTGGACTGTGGAACTCGACGGCTCGTGGTGCTCGTTCGGTGGCCAAGCTGTTGGCGCCGGTGACGGAGCCATTGTCCCCGATCATGCGTCAACGCGGTCTTTCGCGCCGGTTGGATTCGTTCGACGTCTCAATCGATGACCTGCGCGCTGCGGCTCATGGGGCCGACAGTTCGTTGAACGATGCATTCCTCGCCGGTATCGCCGGCGGCATGCGCCGCTATCACGAACAGCACGAGGCGCCGGTCGCGTCGCTGCGGGTGACGATGCCCATTAACCTGCGGCGGCCGACGGATCCGCCGGGAAGCAATCGGTTCTCGCCGGCGCGCTTCGTCATGCCGGTGTCGACAGCGGACCCGCGTGAACGGATGCGCGAATTGGGCGAGTTGGCGCGAACCTGGCGTAAGGAGCCTGCGCTTCCCCTCACCGCGATGATCGCCGGGGCGCTCAACCGTTTGCCCGAGGTCGCGACGACGTCCATTTTCGGCTCGATGCTGAAAGCGATCGATTTCGTCGCGACCAACGTTCCCGGATTGCCCAAGCGGGCCTATCTGGCCGGCGCCGAGGTCGTGGCCGAGTACGCATTCGCCCCGACATCCGGGGCAGCATTCAGCGTCGCGCTGCTCTCGCATGTCGACAAGTGCTGCATCGGCATCAACTGCGATACGTCGGCCGTCACCGACCCAAAGGTGCTGACCAGGTGCCTGCGCGAGGGCTTTGACGAGGTCTTGGCGAGCGCACGCTCGGCACCATGAGCGGTCCCTGGCGTCCCATCGGCCGCACGCTCGGTCGACATACCGCAGCGACGCTCGCGGTGGTGGCGCTGGTCACCATCGCGCTCGGGTTCGGGCTCCAACGGCTCGACTTCGCGACCGGGCAGGACAGCTACCTCGATCCCGCATCGAAGGTTGCCAAGGACAACGAGGAGTACCAGGCCCTGTTCGGTGGAGAGAGCATGGTGGTCCTGTTCACGGTCGACGAAGGCAAGACGGTTGTCGACCTGTTCACGCCAGCGAACGTCGCCCAAGTCGGCGAGGTCGAAAAGCAGATCCTGACCAATCCCGCCGTGCAGTCGGTGGTCTCGCCGACGACCCTTCTGCAGTGGAGCCAAGACCTGATCACGAAGGGGATCGCGAGCGAGATCGTCGCGCGCACCATTGCCCGTGAACCGGACCCCGCCGCTGCGACGGCGCGTCAACAAGACGCCCTCGTGACCACCCTCCGCCTCGGCGCGGCCGGTGCGCAAAGCATGGACAATCCGGACTGGGTCAAGTTCCTGATCTTCGGCAACGATGGCTTCTCGATCGATGCCGATCAGCAACTGGTGTCTCCGTCGGACGATCAACTGATGGTGCGCAAGGCGCTCCGCGCGTTCATCCCCGATGCCCGCCACGCTGTGCTGGCCGGCATCCTGACCGGAAACGCGCCATTGGATGAGCTGGCGAACGGGTCGGGAGCGGTCCAGGACGCGTTGGCGGGGCGCACGTTCGACAACGCGTCCGTGACGGTCACCGGAACGCCGACATTCCTCACCGACATCAACGACTACCTCCAAGGTGGCATGTTGAGCCTCGGTGGAATCGCCGTGCTGGTGATGATCGTGATCCTGCTGATCACCTTCAGGGTCCGCTGGAGGCTGTTGCCGATGCTCGGAATGGCGGTCGGGATCGCGTGGGGCTTCGGCATCTTCGGCTTTACCGGGACGAAGCTTTCGCTGGTCACGATTGCCGGCTTGCCGATCTTGATCGGGCTTGGCATCGAGTTCGCGATCCAGGTCCAGAACCGGGTCGAAGAGGAACGAAGCTTGGACCCGGGTGTGACACCGACGGGGGATCCATTCGAACGGACCCTTGTGCAGATCGGGCCGCCGCTGGTTGCCGCAACCGTCGCAGCGGTGATCGCGTTCTTGACGGTGAAGATCTCCAAGGTCCCGATGGTGCAGGACTTCGGCATCTTGTTGTCGATCGGGATCGTTGCGCTCCTGGTAGCAGGGATCGTCATGCCAACGACCGTGATGGGCGCACGTGAACGCAGACGGCCGACCACCAAGAACCCGACCGAAGGATGGGTCGAGAAGACCGTCAGCCGGCTCGGCAGCCTGCCCCGGGGAGCAGTGATTCCGCTGGTCTTCGTTGCCGTGTGCTTGCCCGTCCTCGGTCTGATCCTGGAGACCGGTTCCACGATCGAGAGCGATCCGATCAACTGGGCCAACCAATCCAGTACATCCATCACGAACGCCCGGACGCTCGAGCGCGAAACGGGCTTCTCCTCGACTCTCGGCGTGTTCGTCCAGACGGACAGCGCCGCGGCGAACGGTGTGTTCACCGACCAGGCGGGTGCGTTCGTGTTCGATCTCGTCGAACGGTCACTTGCCGAGAACCCCGAGTTGGCCGAGGCGTCCAGCCTCGCGACCACCGTTGGTTGGCTCGCCGAAGTGCCCGGGACGACGTCGTTGCCGCCGACCGGCTTGGACATGTTGCAGGCGTACAACGCGGCGCCACCGGCGCTTCGGTCACTGCTGGTTGCCGAGAACGGCAATGCGACGCAGGTGTTGTTCCAGGTCGGCCCTTCGTCGTTGAAGCAGCGAGCGGAGGTACTCGATCGCGTCCAGATCGCAATTGCCGACCCGGGCACCGGCGGACTGCTGCCGGCCGCCGCCTCGGCCACGACCGGGGGACTCGCAGTCGTCGGCGTCGGTCTGCTCGAGAACATCACGGCCAACCGGGCAGAGCTGACCATCGTCGCGATTCTGCTCGTCGCTGCGTTCGTCGTACTGCGGGTGCGAGATCTCGCACGCGGTTTGGTGACGATGATTCCGGTTCTCCTCGCCGTCGGAACATCGGCTGCCCTGGTCCGAGTACTCGGGATCACCCTGAGTCCGCTGACCACGGTCGGCGGGCCGCTGGTCGTCGCAACATGTGCGGAGTTCTCGGTGCTGCTGGTCGCGCGCTACGCAGAAGAACGTGATCGTGGCCTCGATCCGGAGACGAGCACCCATGTCGCCGCGGCACGAACCGGACGTGCATTCTTCACGTCGGCCCTGACCACGTTGGGCGGGTTCGCAGTGCTGATTTTCTCGTCGTTGCCGTTGCTCGCCGACTTCGGCACCGTCGTGACCATCAACATCGCCGTTGCTTTGCTCTCGGCGCTCGTGGTCGTGCCGCCCTTGTTGAAAGAAGCCGATAGTCGCGGGCTGCTGGCGATGGGGCCGGGTGCTGGTGAAGGCACGCGGCATCGACGAGCGCTGGTGGGCTGGGTCGGCGGCGCAGCACTCGCTGTGGGCGGACTCGTCCTGGTCGTGACGTCGCTTCGTGAGACGCAGCCATCTGCGCCAGTCGTGATCGCGGCGGCGAACATCGAAGCGCCCGCAACGATCCCGCCACCCACCACTACGCCGCCTCCAACGACCGCGTTGGCGACCGGTGACACGTTGCCGCCAGGGCCGGCGGAACGCCCGGCGGGGCTGGTTGCCGGCGCATTCTGGGACGGTCTCGTGGGGGTGGGTACGGACCCCGGTATCGCCCGCTGCGCCGCAGATGATCTCCTCGCAGGAACTTCGGAGGCCGAACTCCTCGCCCTCGGAATCGCGAGCGTGCCGCGACCGGCCGAGGTCAATACGTTGCTCGAGGACTCAGCCAAGCGGTGCGGGGTCACCCAGGCTCAACTCGACGCTGCGGCCGGCGGCTGACCGTCCTGTCTGATCGACCTCGCTGACGGTCCTCGCTGACCGTCCTCGCTGACGGTCCTCGCTGATCGTCTAGTGTGACGTTCAGCCCTACCGGTGTTCGTCGGTGCGAACGAGATTGGATCCATGAAAGAGCTCGTCTATCACCGTCAGTTCTTCCCCGCTCTCGAGCGTTGGCCGGATCGAGTCGCGTTTCACGACGGCGACTATCGGGCCACGTTCCAGCAGCACGGTGACCGCGTGCTGCGGCTTGCCCATGCGATGCGACATCAACTCGGTCTGCAGCCCGATGATCGATTCGCGGTCATGTCGTGCAACAGCCATCAGTACCTCGAACTGTTCCACGCGGGGTTCCTCGGCGCAGGTGTCATCAACCCGCTCAACCTGAGACTTGCCGGCAAGGAACTGCAACACATCATGCGCGATTCTGGTTCGACGGTGGCGTTCGTCGACGCGATCTTCGCCGACCACTTCGAGCGCAACATCGCCGAGATCAGATCCGAGATTCCGCTCCGCCACGTCGTGTTGATCGGAGACAGTGACGCACCGCACGACTTCCGCTACGAGGACCTGATCGCGGCGGGCGAGCCGGTAATCCCGGCTGAGCCGGAGGAAACCGATCCGGCGGTGCTGATGTACACGGGCGGCACGACAGGCCTGGCCAAGGGTGCGTTGCTCGACCAACGCGCCGAGATGTTGAACTTCTACCACATCGCGCTCGCCGTGGACTTCGGCGATGCGCGTGTCTACCTGCATCAGACCCCGATGTTCCACGCCGCATCGATGGGAGCGATCCTGGGTGTCCCAGCGACCGGTGGTTCTTCGGTGTTCGTTCCATTGTTCGACCCGGGTCATGTCATGGCGACCATCGAGCAATTCCGAGTCGACTGGACCGTCATGGTGCCGACGATGATCGCACTGGTCATGAACCATCCGGACTACCGACCGGAGCGGTTGGCCTCATTGCGCGACCTGGTCTACGGGGCGTCGCCGATGCCGGCGTCACTGCTGGGCCGGATCATGACGACGTTCCCGGATCTCAATCTCCTGCAGGGTTATGGAATGACTGAATGTTCGTCGATTCTCACCTTTCTCACGCCAGCGGATCATCGCCGCGGCGGTTCGATCCTGCGCTCCGCCGGGCGACCGGCGATCGGCGTCGACGTATCCATTCGCAGAGGCAATGACACCGTCGCGGCCCGAGGTGAGAACGGCGAGATCTGTGCCCGCGGCGGCAACTTCATGCGGCAGTACTGGAAGCAGCCGGAAGCGACCGACCGGGCCTTCCAGGGCGGTTGGTATCGCACCGGCGACGAAGGACATCTGGACGCCGAGGGATATCTCTACTTGGTCGACCGGGTCAAGGACATGATTGTCACGGGTGGTGAGAACGTGTACTCGATCGAGGTGGAGAACGCGATCTCGACCCATCCGGCCGTCGATCAGGTCGCGGTGATCGGAATTCCTCATCCGGTATGGGGTGAGCAGGTCCTCGCGATCGTGGTCCTCCATCCGGGGATGTCGGCCACTGAGGACGAGATCAGGGAACACGCGAGGCTTTCGATCGCCGGCTACAAGTTGCCCAAGTCGGTCGAGTTCCGGACCGAACCGATCCCGCTTTCCGGTGCACTCAAGCCACTCAAGCGTGAGCTTCGTCGCCCGTACTGGGAAGGTCACGAGACCTCGGTGAACTGACCTGCCGAGGCGCTCGACAGTGCGCTTCGATTCCGGCAGGGTCGCCATGCCAGCATGCATTGAACCCTGTTCGAAGGAGAAACTCATGGGCCAGATCCTCGGTCAATTTTGCATCAACGTCAGCAACCTCGAGCGTTCGATCGAGTTCTGGAGCGGCGTCTGCGGCCTTCCGGTCAGAAGCCGAACCGAAATCCCGACAGCGCTCGAGGCGGTGCTGCAGGCAGACGAGGGTGGATCTCGGATCCAACTTGCACAACAACTCGAGCAGACCGGTCCGATCGACATGGGCACTGCGATGTGGAAGCTGTATCTCAACACCGACGACTGCCATGCACTCTACGAGCGGTGCCTGGCGGCGGGTTGCGAATCGGTTTCGGCTCCCGCTCGGCTCGATCGTTGGCCGGTCACGGTGGCCTTCATCAAGGACTTCGATGGCTATCTGATCGAGTTGATCGAGTACCACGAAGGCACGCCGGCCGGGGTCCCTGACCCGGGTTCGACGAATCGTCGGTAGAGCTCAGGTCGACGGTAGGGATCAGGCCGCCGGAAGGGATCAAGCGTTCAACATGCCACGAAGGAGCGAGTTTCCCGAGTGCGCCGGGTCGCCGTCGTACGGTTCGGTCGATACATCGACGATCGAGTACTCGTCGAGCCGTATTCCGGCGGGCAACTGATAGTTGCCGTCGGCACGCACCGCCCCGAGCGACACCATGCCGGAGATGTCTGGCCGGATCAGCCACAGCTCGAGGTACGCGCCGTCGGCTGGACCGAGGTCGCCGATCTCGACTCGGAGAACCTGCTCGGATCCTTCCTGGGACACCTCAGCGGTTCCGAGGAGGCCCGTTGCCGGCCCGCCGAGACCATCACTGGACAGTTCAGCGGAAGCAATCACGCGGGTCGTGTCACCGTCTTGTGACCGCAAGAGCGGAATGGCCGAACCGGCCAGGACAGCAACGATTCCGGCGGCGACTGCGACTCGTTTTGCCCGACGCTGCGTCCGCCGGACGGATTCGTGAGGTGAAACGTTCAACCGTTGTGGGGTCGGCAAGCTGATCAGCTGCCCGGTGGCGGTCGTCGCGACTTCGACGCCGGACCACACCGAGTTCGGGGGCTCGAGCAGTTCGTAGTCGACGTCATCGAGCATGCGGAGCGCGTCGAGGATGTCGAGTTCGGCCACTGTGTAGTCATTGGTTGATTCAGTCATGATTGCGTTCGAGGTTTCGTCGCAGCCGGTCGAGACCTCGACGGATATCGCTCTTGACCGTACCCAACGGCAAACACGTGCGCTCGGCGATCTCGGCATGGCTGAGCTGGTCCTGGAAGGCAAGGTTGATCAGCGTCTCGGTTCGCACCGGAAGTGACCGCATCGCGTCAGCGAGCAGAATGCGGTCGGCCAATTCGTCCACAACATCGTGCGAAACGAGCTCCTCGAACCCGGCCTGGTCCTCGGGGATCAGTCTCAGTTGGCGACGCCGCAGCGATTCGAGAACCTTGTTCCGAGAGATACCGATCAGCCATCCGGCCATCGTGCCGCGTTGGGGATCGAATCGTTGGCGATGCCGCCACGCAGCGATGAATACTTCCTGCGTCACGTCACCGGCTTGGTCGGCGCCGACTGCTCGCCGGCAGAACGTGAACACCATCGATCCATGACGGTCGTAGACATGTCGGAGGGCGTCGTGTGAGCCCTCTCGAAATGATGCCTCGAACTGGCGCGGGTCGACCGACAACGTCGACAGCGCTGGAGCAAGACGGAGTGACCTTGACATGACCGTTGTTTTCGCAGCGAACGCTGTCGTGGATGCGAAGAATCAGAGATTCAGGAATCTTTCTGGTTGGTGCATCCATTGCCGACTCGGCGCGCGAAGTACGGGATGTTCTCGACATCGGGTCGGGACAACGGTCGCTCCCCCCGACCGATCACGAAAGGAACAGTCCATGAGACGATCTCTCCTCATCGGTGTTGCAGTTGCCATCGCCGCTACGGTCGTACCTGTTGCGGCCTCCACCTCGGTCTCTGCCGAAGGCTCGACGATTGCCGACGTCCTTCTCAGCGATAGCGCCAAGGACGACGCGAACGGCTTCGACCGCAGATGGAACGACTACGACATCGCCACCCAGGCCGTGTTGCTCTTCCCCGACCTGGTCGCTGCAGCCAGCGATCCGAATGCCTCGTTGACTCTCCTGGCGCCGAACGATCGGGCCTTCCGCCTGCTCGTTCTGGACCTCACCAAGAAGTGGTTGCCACGTGAGGCAGACGTCTTCGCGGCCGTTGCCAGCCTGGGCACCGACACCGTGAAGGCGGTGCTGACCTACCACCTGGTCGGAGCAAAACTGGATCCCACCACGGTGTTGAACAGCGACCTGGTCGAGGTCCCGACACTGCTCGGCGCCTCGTTCACTGTCGATGTGATCAACAAGCGGGCTGCGTTCGTGCAGTTCGTCGACGCCGACCCGGACGCCCGTAATGCGTTCCTGAACAAGGTCAGTGTCGGTGGCACCCTCGCCAATGGCTACATCCACGGAGTGGATCGGGTCTTGCGTCCGCTGGATCTCTGATCTGAGCGAGTGATCCGTGCCTGAGTCGGGCCCGTCGTCGAACATCGTCACGATGTCCGCCGGCGGGCCCTGCTCGTTTCTGCCCGATCGTTTCTGCCAGATCGTTTTTGCCCGATCGCCGACCCGGTGTTTGCTCCTACGCTGAAGATGTGACCGCTGCCCGTCCGTCGTTCAGACGCAAGATGTTGCGGGCGCTGACCCTGCGGTGTCCGTGGTGTGGGAACCGTCGAACCTTCCTCCGCGGTTGGTTCCGTCGCTACGACCGCTGCCGCACGTGCGGCCTGGTCTGGCGTCGCGAGGAAGGATTCGAGCTCGGAGCGGTCACCATGAACACGATGATCACCCTGTTCGTGCTGATCGTGTCGATGGCGGTGGCGTTGATCGTGACCTTGCCCGACTCGCCCGTCGTGGCCCTGGTGATCGGACTCGGCGTCGTCGCCGCGGTTCTGCCCGTGGTCATCTATCCCTTCACCTACACGATTTGGTTGGCGCTGGAATTGTCCGTTCATCCGCCCGACAAGGCCGAGTTGGCCGAAGCTGCGCTCGCTGTGAAGCGAGATCGCGTCGATCGAATCGATTGAGACAGCGCATCGCAATCGCGACCTTTCATCCGCGATGCGCTGGGTGACGAATAGAGGGTGACGTCGACGAAATCGGAGTTGCCTGTGACGATCTCGAAGACCGCTGAATTGCAATCTGATTCGTTGGGCCGAGCGATCGAACGAGTAGCCGACGAGCCGAGGTTGACGACAGCGATGCGATTCGCAGAAGAGCTGCGTGTCGTCGCATCGCTCTCACCCGACGCATCGCGGACAGCCGCTCGTCTCGCCGACCTGGTCCGTAACGGAGACGACCTTTCTGCCCTTGCCGCGGTTCACGCGCTGGGCGCGATCACTGACCCGTTGGCAGACCTCGTTCTGCTCGATCTGGTGCTCGACGCCCAGGAACCATTCGCTGCCCACGCTGCGTGGGCGTTCGGCGCTCGCCGATCGTCGCCCCAAGCCGTTGCGGGCCTCGCTGATCTGATCGCAGGCGGCGGATTCACCGCGATGTTGGCTGAACGGACTCTGATCGAGTGGTCTCGAAACGATGCCGATCCACTGCGCGCGGATCAGGGATTGAGGTCGGATTCGCTGGATGTGTATCCGGTCGGCGATGGCATCGTCGTCATTCAACCATTCCTGCATGCCCGCCTCGATCGCAACGGTTCAGCGCTCGGTTCCGGTGACGCCGGAGGGATCGCTTCGCTGCTTCGTTCGCTCGGCAACGCCCTCGTGCAGGTGGACGATGTCGACGAGGTGATCACCGTAACCCGCCGCCACGACTCAGAGTGCCGCTCTGAACTCCTTGCCTCAGGACACCGGGTCGAGCGAATCGATGTCGGCCCCGCCGGTGCCCTGCCATGGCGTGAAGCGTGGGCCTACCGGACCCAGATCGAGCAGCAGTTCCTCGAACTCGGAAGGTCGCTGGCCGGCAGACGTGTTGTGTGGCACCTCCGGATGGCAGACGTCGGGACGCTCGCGGCATCGGCAGCCGCCCGCCGTCTCGGCCAGCCAATGGTCTTCACGGCTGCCCCCGACCCGCACATCGTGATCGATGCGCTCCAGGACAGCGACCGCCTCGATCGCACACGATTCGGGGTCGAAGACGCGTCGGCCCAGTTCTGGTTTCGCGCCCGAATGGTTGAGCGCCTCACCGCCCAGGCCGATCGACTGGTCCTGTTGCCGCGGCCGACCATCGAGCAAGAACTGATCAATCTGGTCGGAGTTGACCCAACTGATCTTGCTGCACGCTCCACCGTTGTGCCCGAAGGTGTGGACGTCGCCGAGATCGAATCGGCCCGGGATCGACTGGACCGATTCGGCCCGTCCGAACATGTTCGTCGGGTCCTCGACTCGTTGCCGACTGAACGCCGGGGACTTCCGTGGCTACTCACTGTCGGCCGGTTGAACCCGACGAAAGGACCTCAGCGGATCGTCGATGCCGTGGTCGGGGATGGTGTCGACGGGGATGGTGATCTCGCAGATCGGGTCAACGTCGTGATCGTCGGAGGCGACATCGAACATCCGTCGCCTGACGAGCAGTCGACGATCGAGCTCATCCGCCGCGCCGCGGACGGCGCGAATCCTTCGTTGGTGACGCTGACCGGCCACCTTCCCCCAGCGGCGGTGAGCGACCTTCTCGTGTTCGTCTCGGCCAACGCCGGCGTCTACGTTTGTGCGAGCGACAAGGAGGAGTTCGGCCTCGCAATCGTCGAAGCATTGGCGGCAGGGGCCGTTGTCATCGCCCCAGAGCGCGGCGGGCCGCGCACGTACGTGGTCGACGGAGACACGGGCGTCTTGTGCGACACGCTCTCCGTGCACGCACTTCGTCGTTCGATCCGCCGCACCCTCGAACTCGCCGGTGACCTGGACCGCGCCGATCGAGCACGGGCGATGGTGCACGCAGAGCTCAGCGTCGATCGGATGGCTCGCAGGCTCGGCGAGGTCTATCGCGAGTTGCTGCCGTCCGTGGTGAACGCCTGACGGTCGGAATTGTGGCCTACCCTGTCGGTGGCGGAAGTACGAACCCCGAGGTGCACTGGATTGACTGACTACACGAGACGCAACGTTCAGGTGGCATGGGGGGTCCATGTCCTGACCGCCAGTGGAGTCTGCGTCGGGCTCCTCGGGCTCAACGCAGTCAACGACGGGCGAGCCAGAGGAGCGATCCTGTGGCTGATCGCAGCGTTGGTGTTGGACGGTATCGACGGTCCGATCGCACGCAAGCTCGCCGTCCGCGAACGGGTTCCCCACCTGAATGGGAACTCGCTCGACCTGATCATCGACTACTTCACCTGCACGATCATCCCGGTGGCGTTCCTGGACCAGTTCGACCTCCTCCCCGACAACACATCCGGTCCGGCCAGCTTCGTCATCTTGTCGGTCAGCGCGCTCTGGATGTCGCGAACGGACCAAGAGACCGAGGACGGGTGGTTCGTCGGGTTTCCCGCCGAATGGAACATGATCATCCCGACCCTGTACTTGCTCGACACAGGCCCGTGGGTCAACCTGGCCGTCTGCGCCCTGTTCTGTGGCCTCACCTTGTCCAAGATCCAGTTCCCGCATCCGGTGTCGGTGCGCGAGCACCGGCCGATCTCGATTGCGTTCATGGTTGCCTGGCTGGGCTCGATGATGTGGCTCGCGATCGCCGAACGCAGCATCCCGGTGTTAGAGATCATCTTGATCGCAGCGCCGATGTGGACCGTCTGGCAAGTGGCCAACCGCCACCGCACCCTTCGCCACAACGCCGTGTTGCAACCCGCCTGACGGAGGATGACGCGACGCAGAAGTCAGTACAGGGCGTCGATGTCGCTGACCGGCACGTGCAGATCCGGGTTCGGGCAGAACGCATCGATCGGCCCGCCTGGCGCCCATGGCATGGGACACGGGCGGCCCTCAAGGTACGCGATCCATCTGCTGATGTAGTCAGCCACGCCTCGCGCTCCCGACGGCTTGAGATGGATGCCGTCGTTTGCCAGCCAATTCTCTGCTGATCCGGAGTAGCGGTACCAATCTGCGAGCAGCACATCCGGATACTCACCCGTTGCGATCTTGTCCCGAAGCGTTTGGTTGTTGCGCACGAACGCTTCGTTCGCGCTCGACCCGTCAGGAGCGACGTATCCGACCCCCTCGCGGTACGTGAGCCAGATGATGTGCCGGGCACCCTTGGATCGCGCGGCCTGAACGACCAGGTCGAAGCTCTGCGGGAACGAGGTCCACCACTCGTCGTAGCCGGCCATCACGACAACGTGGTCGAACTGACCGTCAGCTGCAAGGATCGCCTCCAGCGCGTTCGGCGGAACCGGCGGGTCGCCGCACGAAGGCACGCCGAGCGTTCGGCACGACTCCGCGCTGTAGACGTAGTCAAAACCGCGAAACGAACCCAAAGCTCGATACCGCTCGACTGCCAAGAGCGTGGAGTCCCCGACGAGCAATACCCGCGACAGCGGTGCAACGGCTACCGCTGCGGGAGCGGAACCAATAGAGGGTGGCGACGTGATCTGGTTCTCGACGGCCGCTACGGCAGCGCTCGACGGCGGCCGCGCCTCGGCGATCGGTGAAGGTGAACTGGTCGGAGACGACGTGCATGCCGTGACCATCGTCAGCGCCGCCAGAGCCACCACACGTGATCCGAGGCGTGTCCGCAAGCCTGAAGGACACTCTCGACTTGTCATCAGGGCATCGTATTCAGCGGGCTCCGAGAAGGTGCTCGATCGCGAGTTGGTCGAGTCGACCGACACCGTGGTTTCTCGCTGCCGCTTCCTCGATGTCGAAATCCTCGAAGGCGGTCTGGTCGACCAGCAGATCCTTGTAGGTTTCGCCGTCGGCCAGTGTCGGCGTGTTCAATTCGCCGACCCGCGCCGCGATCAAGGCTTCCTGTACCTCTGGATCAGAACGGAATGCAGCCGCTCGTTCCTTCAGCAACAAATAGGTCCGCATGTTGGCTGCAGCCGACACCCAGACGCCCTCGAGGCCCTCGGTCCGCAACGGCTTGTAGTCGAAGTGGCGTGGGCCGTCGTAGGCCTGGGCGCCACCCGGGCCGCCGTTTTCGAGCAGGTCGACCAGAGCGAACGCACTGATCAAGTCGCCGTGGCCGAAGACCAGATCCTGGTCGAACTTGGGGCCGTGCTGACCGTTGAGGTCGATGTGGAACAGCTTGCCGTGCCACAGCGCCTGGGAGATGCCGTGCACGAAGTTGAGGTTCGACATCTGCTCATGACCGACCTCGGGATTGAGACCAACCATGTCGGCATGCTCGAGCGAGTTGATGAAGGCGAGGGCGTGCCCGACGGTCGGCAGCAAGATGTCGCCGCGAGGCTCGTTGGGCTTCGGCTCCAGCGCGAAACGCAGGTTGTAACCCTGCTCGATGCAGTACTGCGCGAGCGTGTCGATTCCTTCGCGGTAACGGTCGAGCGCAGCGCGGACATCCTTTGCGACGTCGACCTCGGAACCCTCCCGCCCGCCCCAAAAGACGTAGGTCGAGGCGCCGAGTTCGGCGGCGAGATCCAGGTTGCGCATGGTCTTGCGCAGTGCGTACCGGCGAATGTCGCGATCGTTCGCGGTCAAGGCGCCCTCTTTGAAGACTGGGTGCGTGAACAGGTTCGTGGTGACCATCGGCACGACCATGGCGGTCTCGGCGAGCGCCTCCCGGAACCGCTCGATGTGTCGATCGCGGGTGGTGCTGTCGCTGCCAAACGGGATCAGGTCGTCGTCGTGGAAGGTGACCCCGTACGCGCCGAGCTCGGCCAAGCGGTGCACACTCTCGACCGGATCGATCGGGGCGCGGGTCGGGTCGCCGAAGGGATCGCGGGCTTGCCAGCCAACGGTCCAGAGGCCAAAGGTGAACTTGTCTGCGGGAACCGGATGTGTTGTCATCAGGATGACTCCTTCTGTTCGCTGGTTTGTTGTTCGTTGGTGTTCTGGTCGGTGATGTTCTGGTCGGTGATGTCGAGAACGACCGTGATGCCAGGGTCGCTGGCGTGGCGTGCGACTCGAACTTCGTAGCTGCCAGTGATCATCCGCATCGTGTGGGCGACGATGTCGCGTTCGGAAAGGGTAGAGACAGGAATGATCAGATCGATCGCAGCCGTGTGACCGATCGGGATGTCGCGTCGTGCGAAGCCAATCAATCGGCCGGGGCCGTTCGAATCGATCCGGCGGGCATACACCTGAACGACGTCGGATCCGTCCCGCTCGCCTGCGTTGTGGATCCACGCGCCGACCCGGATGTCGCCGCCAACGACGGTGACTTCGCCAGCATCGAGATCGAATCTGGTATAGCTGAGGCCGAAGCCGAACGGATAGGCAGGTTTGTGGCCCTGGCGATCGAGATGCCACCACCCGTGCCAGCGGTCATAGACGACGACGTCGGTTTCGCATTGAAACGGTGGGAGGTGGTCCTCGGTGGTCGGCACCGAGAACGGAAGCCGTCCGCTCGCATCGACGGCACCGATCAGCACGTCGGCGAGACCGGTTCCGCCTTCCATACCCGAGTACCAGGGCTGCACGATTGCTGCAACGCTGTGGTCCCACTCCGAGATCACCACCGCGCTGCCCGCGACGATCGCCACCACGGTGCGAGGGTTCGCTGCAGCAACGGTGCGGATGAGTTCGACGTGCCGCTCAGCGAGGCGAAGTGAACCGCGGTCGCCACCCGTTGCGAACCCTCCGATCGGCCGATCGGCAATGTGTGCCGGCGCCTGGATCGATGATCCACCGGCCATCTCACGGGTGAACTCGGTGACCAGGTCGGCGTCGTCGGGGCCGGGTAGGAGCGTCCGGAGATGAGATGTTCCGCCGTCGCCGATGAACTCGCCCTCGTCGAGATATGTGTAGCCGACCACCACGATCGCGACCTCGGCCGTCGCGGCGAGCGATGAGGCCGAATCAAGATCAGCACCGTCGTCGAACAGCACGTTCGACGTGGCAAGTGCAGTCTGGAGACCGTCGAGGATCGTGATCACGTCGGGCGCCCAGACATCGCTGGATCCGCCGTCGCCCAGATTGATCGCCGCAGCCAGTTCGCCGATCACGGCGACAGACGACAACTGGCCTGCATCCAACGGCAGAACCGGTGCGCCCTCGACCGGTTCGTTGCGCAGGAGCACCACCGACTTGGCCGCCGCCTCGCGGGCGAGCGCCCGGTGATCGTCGCAAGCGAGTATGTCGATGCCTGGGCTTGGCGCGCTGAGCACCGTGTCGAAGCGCAGCAGCGTGGAGATGACCCGCTCGATCGAACGCTCGACGTCGGCCCATTGGACCTCGCCGGCATCGAGGGCCGTCGCAAGATGAGTGGCCCGGATCATCCGATACGGCATCTCGACATCGAGGCCCGCTGTCACCGATTTGGCGGCGTCGCGCAGACCGAAGATCCAGTCGCTGATGACGAAACCCTGGAAGCCCCACTCGATCCGGAGCACATCGGTCAGCAATGCCCGACTGTCGCCGCACCATTCGCCGTTGACGCTGTTGTAGGCGCTCATCACCACAGCCACGCCTTCGTCGACGACGCGCTTGAAGTGAGGCAGGAAGACCTCGTGCAGAGCAACCTCATCGACGGTCACGTCGACACGGAAGCGAGAGTTCTCCATCGAGTTGCAGGCGAAGTGCTTGACGCATGCCATCGCGTGGCGCTGAACACCTCGGGCGAGGGCCGCGCCGAATTCGCCGACGTGAAACGGATCCTCGCCGTAGGTCTCCTGGGCGCGCCCCCACGCCGGATGACGTAAGACGTTGACGCACACGCCACCGAACAACGTCGCCCCGACGGCTCGGATCTCGCGACCGATTGCTTCGCCGATGCGCTCTTCGAGATCGACGTCCCAGGTCGCGCCACGAGCCATGCTGACCGGGAAGCAGGTCGCACGGTCGACGACAACGCCACGAGGACCATCGGAGAACGAGAAGCCGGGCAGCCCCAGCCGGGCAAGTCGCGCGGCGTGGAACGGGTTCCGGTGATAGCCGCCACCACCCAGGTCGGTCAAGCCGGCCCAGAACGGAGCGTCGCCATCGAGGCACCACAGCTTCTCGGCGGGTGTCATCGCGGCGACGATCTCGCGGGCGATGGCTGCGACATCGGAACCGTCGTGCAGCGCCTGCCGTGCGGACTCGAAGTTCACATCGCTCCGTTCGGCGTTCGCGGAGCCGCAACGGCGCGAGTCGACGGTCGTGAGTGACCGCGCCACAGCAACATCGTGACTGCGAGCATGGTCGCTGACCCGAAGCCGACGATTGCGGCACCGATCTGCGCACGCGTCGACAGGTCGTCGTCGAGCCCGATGATGACCAACGCAACCATCGAAGCAATCCATGCGGCCGACGAGATGTACGTCGCGACGTCTTCGAGGTGGGTGAACTCGGGGTCATCGCGAACCGTCGAGTCGAGAGCGCCCTCTGCTTGCAGCAGGTTCTCGAGCCATCGAACCGGAGCCGTGACGACAAGGATCGTGGCCGGGCTCCAGATCGCGAAGGTCGCTGCGAT
>JANOEM010000120.1:0-4153 GCA_031413195.1 Actinomycetes bacterium | reverse complement strand
CCCTGCCGGCGTGCGAGGTCGACGACGGCCGCAAGCCGCGCCGCTACCAGCGGGTCTGTCGACCCCTCTGCGAGCCGTACGTCGATCCGCGCCGCATCGAGCACGCAACCGAGCTCGTCGAACAGCGCCCGTGCTTCGTTGAGCCGGCGGCGACGTAGCTCGACCGATGGTTCGGCAAGCGCCCCGACCTCCAACGCCGACGCCAACGCAAACCGATCGCGTCGTTGGCGAGCGATCGCTGCAGCACGGTTCGCCGCCACCACGGCTTGGGCGTGGTCGCCACGATCGAGCGCTACCGCCGCCTTGAGGGACCACACCTCGGCAGCGTCGAGCGAACCTTCGGCATCCGCCGCTCTGTCGACGAGTTGCTGTGACGCGTCGGGATCGGAGTGTGCCAGCGCTCTCGCCAACTGCAGCGTCGCTGCCACCGCAATCTGCTGGTCATTGCCTCGTTCGGATGTTGCCAGCGCCCGTTCGGCGGCCCCGCGAGCCTGCTCGATGTCACCCCGGATGAGGTACAGGCGGGCAAGCACCGTCAGCGGATATGCGACGAGCAGTGATCCGTGGTGCTGGAGCAAGTCGACAGCCTTGGCAAGGTCGGTGCGGGCCTCGTCGAGTCGGCCGAGTCGCGTCAGCACCTCACCGCGATTGGTCATCGCCAACGCCAACATCACGCCGTACCCGCCGAGGTCTGCGTGGCGGACTGCGTCGTCGAGCTCGGCCAGCGCCAGGTCGTAGTCACCTTCCTCGAGCAACCGAGAGCCACGGTTGGATCGGACACGGGCGATCTGCATCACGTCGCCGGCACGCTCGGCATGCTGCAGCGCGCGCACATAGTTCCAGTCGTTCAGCATCCGGTCACCATCACTGGCAGCGACTAGCGCGGCCAGTGTGTGGGCGACCGCCAAGGCAGCGTCGTCGCCAGACGCGGATCCGACGGCGAGTGCCCGTTCGGCGTGCTCGCGAGCATCGTCGAGGGAACCGGTGATCCACGCCGCTGCACCGGCATAGCCGGCGAGCAGAGCGATATCGGCCGGGTCGTCGTCAGGATGCAACGCCGCGATCGCCTTCCCGTAGATCGCGAGGGCGCGTTCGTGTTGACCCCGGAAGTACTCGAGCAGCCCGTAGCGCCATGCGTCGCCAGCCGAGAGTTGGCGGTCAGCAGCGCGTTGATACTCGGCGATTGCCCGCCGCGCATCCCCAAGCGCGTGCGCGGCGCGACCGCTCAGGCCGTGCAACTCGGCGGCATTGGCGGACGCGGAGATCGCGTCAAGCACGAGTTGCGGCTGGCCAGCCTCGATTGCAGCCACGCCGAATCGTGGAAGCATGTCGGGAAGCAACGCCCGATGGTGGTCCAACGAGACGCGAATTGCTCCCCCTGGGTCGCCGCGCCCGGCACACATTTCGATCATCGACGAGGCCAGCTCCACATCGACGTCGCGATCGAGGGAATCGGAGGTGAGCCGGGTGACGCGTATCCGGCCACCCCCCTCGACCTCCTCGATCAGGCGTGCCTGCATCAACGCATCGATCGAGGCCTGCACCTCGACCATCCCGAGCCGCTCCAGCTCGTGACGGGCGACCGGCTGCAAGCCGGAGATCGCCAACAACACCCGCGCCGGGCCCGGGGCGAGATGATCGATCGAGTGCCGGAAGGCGGCGGGCAGCGGGTCAGCGCTTGCTGCCCAACCCCGCACGAGATCACCACGATGCTCGTGAGGAACGGTGCCGAGGGCGGCGACCAATGTCAAGGCGACGCCTGGGCTACCGCCTGCCAGTTGCTCCACGAGTGTCGCGACCACCGGATCGAGATCGCTGCGCCCGATGAGGTCACGCGCCAGGTGGCCGGCGGCCGGCAGTGTGACGTGGTGAACGGCGGCGTCGAGGTGGAGCCGGTCGACCGGGAATGGCAAGGCGTCACGTGTGATGAGTACGATCGCCAGGTCGGCGGGAGCGCTACGAACCAGCGACTCGACCAGACGCACCGCGATCGTGTTGGCGCCCAGTCGTTCGATCCCGTCGAAGACGAGCAGTAGTTTTCGGTCGAGCGCGTCGCCGGTTGCGCCGGCGATCAGTGATCCAAGCTGTTCGGACCGCCCGACCGGATCGCCGTCGCTCACCGGCCCGTTGGATGGGCCGACAGCGGCACTCAGGATCGGCGCGAGACCGGGCACGCGGGAACGAAGGTGATTGACAAGCGTGGCCGCCAGTTCACTCGGGTGGTACAGATCGTGGAGCCTGACCCACACCGTGCGATGGATATCGACTCGATCGAGTACGTACTGGGTCTTGCCGGCACCCGCTGGGCCGACCACGACGGTGAGCGCCGCCCATTCGTGGGCAGCGCGACTCTCTCGGCCGTCGGTCCAGCGCAGGCTCAAGGCTTCACCCTAACATTCACCTCCCGCATCGTCTCTGCGGCGGGTCGGCGCCGGGTGGTCCGATCACCGTCATTCGATCCAGTAGCGCCGCCTACTCGGCCCACCCTCAGGGCTCTCGACGATGTTCTCGAGCACCCCGCCACATCGTGTGATCACGCGGGCCGATGCGTCGTTGTCATCGTCGCATGTGATGAGCACGGGATGGACGTCGTAGGACCGTGCGACGACGAGGCTCTGGACGAGAATCTCCGTGGCAAACCCCAGCCGGCGGAACGCCGGGAGCACGGCGTAACCGATGTGTCCGCCCACTGCGAGCAAGTAATCGTTCAGCTGATGACGGATCGATGTTCTTCCGACGAGGTCTTCCTCGACGAATGCGAGAAGAAATGTCGCCGGTACCCACGGCTCGGGAAGACGCTCCGCACGTCGGAACTGGTCGAGTTGCTCGACGTACTCGGGCCAAGAGGTCTCTGGCCGGAGGCCAAAGGCGAAGTCGAAGTCGTCGGCTCTGAGGTCCCGTTGGGCCGATCTCACCTGATCCTCGTCCGAGAGCCGAAGAGGGCGCAAGCGAAGCTCGGAGCGGGTCATATCACCACATTGCCAGACACCGCACCACTCACCGACGCGAATACGCGCCGCGCGAGCATCGGCCAGTATCGCGGGGTGGAGTGGCTCACGGACGCTGGACTGGGTCTCGACGACGACACATTGCGACTCGACCGAACGACACGAAGCTGGATGGACGTCGCACGTGCGAGAACGGCTGGAGTCGGCCGGGTGGATCTACCGAGGCGATGCCGGCGCCCATCTCGGCCATGTATTCGTGCTCGAAGCCAAACCAGGGCACCGCGTCGTCCACGTGCACGTCGTCGACTTCGACGGCGACCAGTGGCGCGACTACGTGCGTCTCAAGGAGCTCCTCCGCCGAAGCCCGGCCGCCGGAGAGAGGTACGAGACCATCAAGCAGCAGCTGGTCAACGAAGTCGGAATCGACCGCACGGCCTACACCGACGGCAAGTCAGAGGTCATCGCCGCGCTCCTTGACGAGGCTTGAACCCGTCGCGTCAACATCACGTTGAGAGTCTGACCCACCAGCTACGTCCAGGTGCACGAACCATTGGTGCATGGCGGCTTGTCAGGTCAACACCCATCAGTTGACCATTCGTTCGCGGCCTTCCCAGAACGGCGCACGCAGGTCCTTCTTCAGGACTTTTCCACTCGGGTTGCGGGGTAGGACGTCGATCCAGTCGACCGTGGTGGGGCACTTGAACCGGGCGAGGTGCTCGCGGGCGTAGTCGATGATGTCCTGCTCGGTCACATCGGAACCGGGCGCCTTGACAACCATCGCTTTCGCGGTCTCGCCCCAACGCTCGTGGGGCACACCGATGACCGCGACATCGGCGATTCCGGGGTGAGCCATCAGCACGTTCTCGACCTCGGCCGGATAGACGTTCTCGCCGCCGGAAACGATCATGTCCTTGACCCGGTCGTGGATGTACACGTATCCGTCCGCATCGAGGAAACCGGCATCGCCGCTCTTGAACCAGCCGTCCTCGGTGACCGCCTTGGTGGTTTCGGTCGGGTTCTTCCAATAGCCCTTCATCACCTGCTGCGACCGGATCCAGATCTCGCCAACCTCGCCGGTCGGCTGCTCCAGGCCGGTGTCGTTGTCGATGATCTTGATCTCGACACCGGGCCCGGGCACACCACAGCTGCGTAGCCGATGCTTGTTCGGGCCATCGACATCGTGATCATGCGGCGGCAGGTTGACC
>JANOEM010000119.1:0-3345 GCA_031413195.1 Actinomycetes bacterium | reverse complement strand
ACCAGCGATCCGGATGCGGCACGATGCCGGAAATTTCGCCGGCCAGCCGGATACCGGTGCGCTCGCCAAAACCAAACGCTCGTACCGTTTTATAAAATTTTGCCGCTCCTAAACGCATCGCGCCCTTTACAGTTCCTATATTGCTTGATTTTTCTATGATCTCGCGATAGCTCATCGAGCCATGCTTGCCGTGATCGTGCAGTGTCTTCCCGGCCACAGCCCAGGCCCCCATCTCGCAATAGAAAACTTCCGTCAGAGGAAAGATCTTATTTTCAACGATCGACGAAAGTGTGTAGGACTTAAAAACAGATCCCGGTTCAAAGAGATCGGTGATGGCGCGATTACGCCGCTGTTCGGGCTTCGACGCTCTGGCATTATTGGGATCGTACTTGGGATACACCGCCATCGCCAGCACATCACCGGTCTTGGGGTCGCTGATGTACTTCTCGATGTGGTACCACCGGAGACGGCTGTTGTAGTTGAACTTACGCGAGTACTCGTAGTGAAAGCCGGTGAGACCGGTGATGTACGGCTGATCGTTGTTGATGTCCTCGCCGACGGCGACACCGATGAAGCGGAAGTCAGGCAGACCACGGAATCGCTGGGCGATCACCGAAGCGCGGTAGAAGCCCTCGTGGTTGTAGCTGGAGAAGTCGGCCTGCGGGTAGTTCAGGAGTCGGGCGGGAGGATCGATCGCGATTCCCGGGGTCGCTGTTTGGTTGACCCGGCTGACGGTGGGCACACCGTCGGTGAAGAACACGACCATGTCGGGTTGGATCGGATCGATCGTGCCATCGGACTTGTAGAACGTCTGCAGCATCGCATCTTCCCAATTCGTGCGACCGGATGTCTGCGGACTCGACGGCTTCGATGAAAGATTGGAGGTGATCTCGGCGAGCAGGGTGTCGACCTCGTCCTGCTTGAGCATGTCGTAGTAACCCGTCGCAGTGCTGCCGAGTGTTCGTGCCACCGAATGGAACGGCACCAACTTCAACTTGACGGGTGTCCCGATGAATGCATTCACGAAGTTCTGAACACCCAATTTCACCTGGTCGAACTCGGCGACCGAGATCGACGCCGATTCGTCGATGACCAGGATGATGTTGCCACCGCAACGGGACCTGGCGTTGATCAAACTGGGGGCACCCTGGAGACTGGTCGCGTCGATCAGGACGCGTTCGGTCCCACCGGCGCTGAGGCTGATCTGGTTCGATCCGCCAGCCAGGGCGCCGACGCCATTGCCGCCACCGTTGATCGTCACGACCACCCGTGACGCATTCTTCTTCGACAGTCCGTTGTCCTCGGGCTCGCCGGTCGTCGACTCCACGCTCGGGGGGTTGCTGACCGTCATGATCCAATACGGCGAGTCACCAGGCTCGTAGGGAACCCCGGCCGGAGGCCCATCCAGGTCCCGCAGGACCACCACGGACTCGCACTGCGCCGTCGAGACTTTGTTGTCGGTAGAGGTGCACTCCACACGAATGAGTTGCCATTCGGTGCCGACCAGCTGGTATCGATACGACACCCGGTGCCACGTGACCACAACGTTGGCACCGATAGACGTTTCCGTGCTCCACTCCAGCAGCAGAGTGTTCGAACCGCCGATGACGACGCCGGTCGGACACGTGCCGTAACAGGGGCTGGCTGTCGGATCGTCCTCGACTTCTTGCTGCGCCGAGGCCAGGTCGGCCGGAAGGTAGAAGCCGACCCGCGACTCGGATCTGGCGTTGTTGAGTCGACCCTCGGAGTTGTCGCCCTGGCGAAGGATCGCGATCAGCGCAGCAGACAGCACAGCTGTCAAGATGCCGGTCAACATGACGCCGATCAGCAGTTCGGGCAGGGAGAAGCCCTCGTCTGAACCTCGCCTTGTCCTCCGGTTCGCTCCCTCTTGCTGAAGAGCTTTGGTACTTGTTCTAGACATCACTCTTGACCACCTCGATCGTTCGGCGAACATTTCCATCTGGACTGGTGACCGTGATCGTGATCAGTTGCACGACAAGGTCTGCGGGTGTGTCGGCCTCGCACAAGCCAGCGACCCAGGACCCTTGGTCCGTTGGAGTCGCGCCGGGCACATATCGCTCACCGACTGCGACTGCTTGCGAAGCTGCCCAACCGTGGGTCTGGGCTGCGGCTTGGGCAAAGACGGTGTAGTCGCACGTCGTCGAAGCTCGGTTGACCCGGTCGGCAGCGTTCTGGAGAACGGTTTCGACCTGGGCCAGGGCGAGGGTCGAACTCGAAGTCCGGACGGTGGAGATCACAGCGTTCATGATCGGCGCCATCACGATTCCCATCAGCGCGATGCAGAACAGGATCTCGACGGTGGTGAATCCGCGGTCAGAGTCTCGGCTGTGTGGATGCGTCTCCGTCACGCTCTCGACATCGCGTTTCGCCCGTTTCATGGCCGCCCGTTTCGTCCCATCCGCCGCCACGGTCGATCCATGGCACCAGGAGATCATCGGGCATCGGAGCCGAAAAGTTAAGCGAATTGCCTGAATCAAAACAAACTCGCTCTGCGTGAAATCTCGACCAGACGGTTTCCAGAAACTCCACGACAGATCAGCGTTACGATCTTCGCGGGCAAGTTCACCGATACCGACCCTCGAGGAGAGCGATGAGAGACCAAGCGCTCGAAGGAACCAGCTGGCAAATCGTCTCTGGCGTTCGGCCTCCGACCGACGTCATGTTGACCGCACACTTCTTGGATGGAGCCGTCTCTGGATTCGGCGGATGCAACTCCTACCGTGCGAACATCGAAGTCGACGGGGATCGATTGTCGCTGAGCGGTCCACTGATGAGCACGCGAAAGATGTGTCCGCCGCCCTACGCAGCGGCCGAGTTCGAAGTCTTCCGCAGGCTCGAGTCGATTGCGTCGTTCCGTCGCGAGGGCGACCGGCTCGATCTGTTCGATGCCGATGGTGATCTCGCTCTCGGTTTGATGCTCGTGAGGATCGAACACCTCACTGGTTCATGGGCGATCTCCTCGATCCACGTGCCCGAGCGTCAAGCGATCATCGGCGTCGCCGGCGATCTCATCATCACTTTTGACGACCGCACCGTCTCCGGCCACGGCGGTTGCAACTCGTTCCACGGAGGATTCTCCGCCGATCACCACACGATCGCCATCGGTCCGCTGGCGACGACTCTGATGGCGTGCGCGCCCGAGGTGATGCAGCAGGAGCAGGCGTTGCACAACGCCCTCCAGGCTGCGACGAGTTGGCGCGTGACCGGCCACGGTGTCGACCTTGTTCGCGATGACGGGGGAATAGAGCTCAGTCTTCGGCGTGTCATGGAACCTCGACCGACTCGGCTCGGCGGGCTCGACGCGCGCTAGGTTGGCGCGCATGG
>JANOEM010000118.1:0-9996 GCA_031413195.1 Actinomycetes bacterium | reverse complement strand
GGGAAGCCAGCGGTGTGAACGCCGTGTGACGAAGGATTCAGGAACCATCGCGCTGGTCGCCGACATAGGTCGTCAACACGCGGTGCATGTTGACGATGCGACACTCCTCGGCCGACAATGTGAGGTGGGTGAAGCCGGGCTGGTGGAGACCCTTTTGGAACCTCTTCAGCATTGCGAGATCCTGGTCGATCACCACACCGAGCGATGCGTCAGCGGGCAGAACGACATCGAACGGGCGCCCGGGCGCGGCGTGCTGCGGGGCCGGCGATGGCGATCGGTAGAGCAAGTACATGACCAGTTCGGCGGCATCGGGTGTGGGCCCTGGACGAGACGTGAGCACGTTGACCATGTCGCCCCACACCAGCACGGTCGTGTTCGGGAACAAGTTGTACTGCGACAACCGCAGCAGACCTTCGTTGTCGTAACCGGACAGATCCACACCGCGTGTTGCCTGATGGGTGCGGATCCGGCTCGCGATCGCATCGCGGATCGTCTCGCCGGCTGCCAGCTCGGGTGCAGTCGTCTGACCCGCGTACTGCGAACCCATCCGTTCGCCTTGAGTCACGACGAACGATTGCCACACTGCTTGGTCGCTTCGGTCGCGCAACCGGGGACTGGGAACTCCGTACCGCTGACGCGACACCGAGTGCCGGTCCCAGACGTGTTGTTCGGTGTTGACGTCATCGATGCTCGCGAGCATCTCGGGATGGATGCCCTGCACGTGGTAGGTCTCGCTGAAGCCGTCGGAGACCACCTTCCAGTTGCTCTCGACTGCCGAAGTCGTCGTGTACGGACAGTGGAACTCGTGCAGGTTGGCCCACGCGCTGTCCTGGACGACACCTTCGAGGTAGTCGCTCAACGACACCGCCTCGGTGTCGAGGTTGACGAACACGAGCGGCCCCCACGTCTCGACACGTGCGGCGATCAAGCCGAGTTGGTCGTTGTCCAACACACCGAATCCGCGGCGAGACGGCACTTCGCGTAGCGAGCCATCGAGCTCCCACGCCCAACGGTGGTAGGGGCAGCGGATCTCGGCCAGCCCTGTTCCGCTGCCTTCGCAGAGTTGGTTGCCGCGATGCAGGCACACGTTCTGGAACGCGCGGAGCTCGCCGTCGTCGCCGCGGACGATGATTACCGAGATCCGACCGATGCGATGTTCGAAGAAGTCGCCGGGCTCGGGGAGATGATCGAGGGTGCACGCGACGGTCCAGACCTTGGGCCACATCAGCTCGTGTTCCAACTCGGCAAAGTCCGGCGAGGTGTAGCGCGCTGCTGGGATACGGATTGGCGCCGAGAGGTCCGTCACGGGGCGAACGCTACATCCGGGGCGTTCTCAGTCCGGCAGTTGAACACCACGCTGCTCGGTGATCCGGCCGTACACCTCGGGGCGGCGATAGCGGTCGAAGTCGAACAACGTCGCCGTATACCTCGAGCACCAATCGAGATCGCAACGAGCGACGATGAGTTCGTCGTCGGTCGTGAGCGCCTGGGCGACGATCTGGCCGCTCGGCGCGACAATCATCGACTGCCCGAGCGAATCGACTCCCTCCTCGACCCCCGCCTTGGCGACTCCGATCACCCACGTTCCGTTCTGGTACGCGCCGCTCTGCATCACGAGCGCGTTGTGGAACCCCTGGAGGATGTCCTGGCTCGGATCGGGAACGTAGTGAATCGGCGTGTTGTATCCGCACAAGATCATCTCGACTCCCTGCAGGCCCATCACCCGATAGGTCTCGGGCCAGCGGCGGTCGTTGCAAATGGCCATCCCAACGATGCCGTCGAACGCCCTCCAGACCCCGAAACCCTGAGTGCTCGGCTCGAAGTAGTACCGCTCGGCGTGCTGGAAGGGGCGGTCAGGTTCGTGATGTTCGTGGCCGGGGATGTGCACCTTGCACCTTGCGGTAGGTGGCCACGATCGACCCATCACGCTCGACCAACGTCTGCACGTTGTGCCGATGAACGGTTCCGTCGGCGCCGGTCTCACGCAGCGCGTAGCCGAGGCAGAACCCGATGCCCAAACGTCTGGCTTCGTCGAAGAGGGGCTGGGTCTCGGCATTCGGCATCTCGGTCTCGTACCAGTGATCGGCTTCGGTGATGTCGTCGACGAACCAGCGCGGAAAAAAGGTGGTCAGCGCGAGCTCGGGGTAGACCACCAGTTGAGCGCCGTGATCATCGGCTTGGTGCAGCAACGAGATCAATCGCTGCACCACTTGGGCGCGGCTGTGATCGCGTTGGATGGGTCCGAGTTGGGCCGCAGCGACCGTGAGGATTCGAGACATACGACTTCAACACTTACGGCGTCACGACCGCACCGTCAAGCCCGCCCCGTCAAGCCCGCCGGATCGAGCCCGCCGGATCGAGCGCTGTCACGCCCGGGCATCCCGCGTCGGGTCGGGCGATCTGGACGAGATGTCGCTCACCATCGGCAACCAACCACGCCAGACCCGCGCGAGCGGGGATCGGCAGCCTTCGAGGCAACGTCGCGCTCAACAAGTCGCCGTCGAGGTCGGAGCCGGCGGCCATCACCAATCCGAGCCGTGACCGCCGAACGGCAGTCGTCCAGTGGCCATACGCGGATCGCAACGCGTCGGGCCGACCCGCGGCCACAACGGTGAGCCCTTCATCGCGACCGGCAATCAGCTCGGCGAACCTGCCCGTTGGATCATCGACCATTTCCGCGTCGTCGACCACGATCAACCGAGGTCCATTGGCAGCACCGGATGCCGCGTCCAACAGGCCGGCGAGGTCTTCGAACACTACGCCGATTCGGGCGCTGCTCCGACGGACGGCGACGCATGCCAGCCAGCCGTTGGGATGGCTCCTGCCCCACGAACCCGCGATGGTACGCAGAGCGCTGGTCCGTCCGCTCCGCGACGGGCCGAGCACGATCACATGCTCGCCGTCGGCGATCGGTAAGTCGCAGCATCCCGACGACTCGAACGACAGCCCCAGGGGAATCACTGCGTCACGTCCGCCGGGACGCGCCGAGGGGAGATCATCGAGGAGGATCGACGCAGGCAGTTGCTGAAGGTTTCTGACCGGAAACATCGTGATCGGTGGTGACGGTCGGTCGCCAGCGGACGCGCAACACATCTCCAGCAGGATTTGCTCGTCGAGTGGATCCACCTGACCGTCGTATTGCGAAGCGAGGTTGTTCGCGGGCCTGTCCTGGTCGGCGCGGCACTCCACGAGGCGACCGGGAACAGGCCCGGGAACCGCGTGCGCCGGAACACCCAACGGCGATGCATCGAACGGATCGTTGAGATGAAAGACCCATCGGTTGGCGATCTGCCCGAGCATCGCGGTCGGGATCGCCGCAGGCTTGGCGGTGGAAGCGACGACGACGACCCCGACCGCACAACCTTCGGCCACGATGACGTCGAGTTGACGAAGCTGCTCGACAAGATCGAGGTTGTCGAGCGCGGACCGAAGGGCGACGAGTCCGTCGATGATCACGACGATGTCGTGTCGCACCTGCGCGGCGGACTGTAGCGACTTGCGCTGCGCGATCTCGCGATCCAGGGCGTCGAGCACTCGCATCAGACGCTCGGTCTCGTGCAACCGAACGACGGCGGCACAACCGGGCAACGACGCCAGCAGGTTGATCCGATGGTCGCCCATCGCATCGATGACGAACAGTTCCGGCGGCGCCGAGTGGACAAGGCGCGCCGCGATCGACAGCAACGTCGTCGTGGTACCCGAACCGATCGCCCCGGCGAGCAGCAGGTGCCCATGCGAATGACCCCATCGCAGCGGAAGGCGCCGCTGATGATCCGGATCATCGAGCACACCGATCACAGACGGATCAGCGAGGATCTCCCGATCGTGAGCAGCAGTGGGTTCGCTGAGAGACGGCAGCCAGGGACGGTGCGGCGCCGCAACAGCGTTGAACCGGGCCGCAGCGCGAATCGCCCCGACGAGGACCTCCAGTTCGGTTGTCCCTTCGGTTGTCCCTTCGGTTGTCCCCTCGGTCGGTTCGGTGCAGCAGGCGGCTTGGAACATGATCAGCTCGTCCACCCCGAGCCGCATCATCGCCCGACCCGCCAGCGAACGTGGAAGAGCCGCCGCGCCCGGGTCGCCGATCACGTCGCTCGAATCGCCGCGGTCATGCACCCGGAGCGCAACACGAAGGTTGGTGTTGGCGCGGATGTGATCGTCGACGACCCCGTGCGGGCGTTGTGTCGCGAGCAGGAGGTGGACTCCCAAACTGCGCCCACGCTGGGCAACCCCGAGCAACGCTCCGACGAATTCGGGCTGATGCACGGCGAGCGCGGCGAACTCGTCGACGATGACGACCAGGCGCGGCAACGGACAGCGCTTGGAACCGACGGGCGAAGAACGGCGGTAGGTCGCAAGATCGCTGACTCCGGCTTCACGAAGGATCCCCTCGCGGCGGCGTAACTCGGCCTCCAGACTTCGCAACGCGCGAGCTGCGAGACGGTCGTCCAGATCCGTGACGACGCCGACTACATGCGGCAGGTCCGAACATGCATCGAACGTCGAGCCACCCTTGTAGTCGATCAGCACAAAGGTCACGTGATCGGGGCTCTGACGCGCCGCGAGACCGACGACCAAGCTCCGCAGTAGCTCACTCTTGCCGGAGCCCGTCGTCCCGGCGAGCAACCCGTGCGGCCCGTCACGGACCAGGTCGATCTCGATCACGCCATCGGCCGCGATGCCGATCGGGGTTGATGGCGCGGGGTCGGAACCCGCGCAGCTCCAATTCATCGCAATCCGGTGGGCGAACATCGACCGGTCCTCACCGATCTCGGCGGCGAGCAACGCGCTCAGGCCGACCCGGCTGGGGATCCCCGCCGAGTCCTGCACGACCTCCGGGTCGAGCAGGCACGCCATGTCCGCAGCAGAATCGAACGCGGCCTGCCCGGACAGACCGACGATCCGAATCGGTTCTGCGAGTGCGGAGATCCGGGTGTCCGCGATCCAACGAGCGAATCCCCTTCGACCGATCAGCACCGTGCTCGTCGCAATGGCCGGAACGTCGGTCTCGTTTGCGCAGACGACGACGGCGGCAACTGACCGGTCGCTGGCCAGAAGGCGGCGCAGCGCACTGGTGCGCGTGCCGAGCAGTTCCGGCTGATCCAAGACGACTACGAGATGCACCTCGTCGTCGGCGGTTTCCACGATCAGATCGGCGGCATCATCGACGGAGAGGATCCGGGTGGCACCACCTGGACCCGCCAGGTGTGGCAGCCAGGACAGGGCGCTCCAACGTTCGGCGTGATCCGACACCACAGCGAGCCGCCAGTCAGCAGGTCCGCTCGCTGCCGCCAACTGCACGACAATCGAACGCGCCACTGCCACCGCGTCGTCACCGAGATCACGGCCGCCACCGCAGTCACTGCCACCAGCACCACCGCAGTCACTGCCAACGACGGCGAGAACTGAGCCCGGTTCAATCGCGGTGGCGACGGGCAGCCGACCGAGCTCGGAGGCTCTGTCGATTGCACCCAACACCTGAGCAGGCGTGTCCCGGTCGAGACCGTTCACGATCGGATGCCACCGGAGGTCTCCCTCGCCGACAGAGACCCGGAACGCGTTCGGGTGATCTGCGCGAATCGCCCACAGCGAGCCGTCATGGTTGCTTATCGCTGAAATCGACCGGTCGATCGTGGGCACGGCATCCAGATGAGCCTCGGCCATGCGATCGCGTTGAGCGTCGAGTGCAACCGTGAAGGCGGTGACGTCAGCGTCGAACTGGCGCTGCGCACCCTTGCGCGTTCGGACTACACCGACCTTCTGCCCGGCCCAGGTTCCGATTGCCACGAGGGCACCGAGCAGTCCGAACAGCAAGAACATCAACTGACCGAACAACACCGCCATCGCTGCGGCGCCGACGAGACCGATCAGCGTCGGCAGCAGACCTCCGCCGAAGTGAGATGTCGCGGCGAGCCTCCGAGGCGCTTCGAGCGTCTCGATCGAAAGGGCCGCGACCGGTCGAGGCGAGCGGAAGAGCACCGTCCGCCACGGATCCAACCGGTGGCCTCCGGACCGCGGTGATCCGATCGCATCGTCGAGCGCGCTGCCGGTCTCGGTCGGAGCAACCGAACGGATCACCAACTCACTCGATCCGAGGCCCACTCTCGCACCGAGTGGGATCGGAGCCGAGGACTCGATTGGATCTCCATCGATCTCGATCGGTCGCAGACCGGCCAACTGGGTCAACCACACCGAAGCGTCGGGTCCGACGTCGATCACCGCATGGTGGAGCTCGAGCGAGCGATCATGGCAGCGCACGGTTGCCGTCGCCGATCGGCCGATGAACTGAGCGCCTCCCGACAGCGGCCACCTCCCGCCGGCGTCCGGACCGGTGACCCACACCGCTTCCAGACCGGGCACCGTGGCCGGGCGCGAGCCGGTGGCCAAAAGTGGTGAGCGGTCACCGCTGTCCGCCCGATCGACGCGACTGCCGTGGCGAATGTGGGTCCGGACCAACAGCTGACTCATCAACACCGGCTGGTCGTCGATCATCACGATCGAGTCGACCCTCGGCTTACTCGCCCCGTTGAACACGCCGACGCGGCAGGCCAGGTCGCCAACCGTCGTCGTCGGGCTCGTGGAATCAACGGTCACCCGGCGACGGCCGGACAGCGCCACATCAAAAGAGGCCAGTCGTTGCGGAGCCAGGCGCCGGGTGGTTCGGGGGATGTCCAGATCATCGAGGGGTGTCACGTCGATCTGGGTGCTTCGAGACCGAAAGCGTGGAAATCGCCAAGTCAGGGATGCGGTTCCTCCCGCACTGTGACTGCCGTTCACCAGGTCGGCTCGACAATTCTCTTCTGTGAGACCGACTGTGAGACGGGCGGTGAGACGAGCTGTGAGACGAGCTGTGAGAGGGGCTGTGAGACCAGCTGTGAGGTCATTCACGCATGGTGCAGCCCATGGCAGCAACTCAATTCCACCCGAATCCCACCGTTCGCAAATCCTCGACCCCAGAGCCTGTTCTCGCTCAACTCCATCACGAGTGGCGACACATCAGCATCCGCGCCGACCAACTCCGAGCTGTTCGTCGGTGGGGTCTTCCCGGTGAGCCGGCCGGTTCACTTGACGACGTACTCATCCGGGCCGGCTTCGCGGTCGGTTCTCGCCGAAGGGGCAACGCAGCCGCCGCCGCTCACACCCCAGGTCCCGCAAGCGACGAAGGTCTGCGCGACGCCGACGAGTATCTCCTCTGCCTCGTGCGGTTGGCCCGGCACGACGCATTGGCGGCCCGGATCGTTCTCCAGCGAATCCTTCCTCCGCTGTGCGCCGTCGCCCGACGACACACGAATGGTCACGGGCGGCGACAGGACCTGCTCGACGACTTGGTCGCCAATGCCTGGCCGATCATCCGCAACTACCCGATCGAGCGGCGCCCGAATCGAGTTGCATCCAACCTGGTCCGAGACATCACCTTCGAGACAATCGTTCGTCCCACCCGCCGCCGCAGCGCCGGTGAGATCCCGACACAACACGAGTTCCTCATCGACACCGATGACCGGTCCGTCACCGAACCGCTCGACGAACTGGTCGGCCTGCTCCGCGATGCTCGAGGCGTTCCGGGCATCATCGAGGGCGACATCGCGTTCATCTGCGAGCTGATCAACCACGGTCGACCCGAGAGCCTGGCCATCACCCTCGATGTCACGGCGCGAACCGTCCGCAACCGCCGCGACGCCGTCGTGCATCGTTTGCGCACACTGGTGGCGTGCGCGGCGTGAAGTTAAGGACGCTGGGTGAAGTTGGCGTGACGCTTGGCAAGAAAAGCCGCGATGCCCTCCTGCGCATCGGCGGTCAGCGCGGCCGTTGCCATCAACTCGATCGCAAACTCGTAGGCACGCGCCTGAGGAAGATCTATCTCGCCGTAGAAGCCCTGCTTGCCCATCGCCTTCGAGAGCACACTGCCGCGGGTCGCACGAGTGATCAGATCCCGGGTGGCGGCGTCCAGTTCTTCGGCAGCGACGACCCGATTGATCAATCCCCAATCGGCGGCTGTCGCTGCATCGATCGTGTCGCCTGTGAGCGCCATCTCCAGAGCGCGCTTGCGGCCGACGTTGCGCGCAACCGCGACCAAAGGGGTGTGGCAGAACAGTCCGCCCTTGCCGCCGGGGATAGCAAACCCGGCGGTGTCGGCCGCCACGGCGAGATCGCACGTCGCTACCAATTGGCAACCGGCCGCAGTTGCCAATGCATGCACTTTGGCGACCACGGGCTGGGGCATCGATTGCACGGCATCCATCATGATCGTGCACACCGTGAACAGTTGGCGGGCCTCGTCCAGCGTCGCTCCGGCCATGTCGCCGAAGTTGTGACCGGCGCTGAAGACAGGCCCGTTGGCGGCCAGGATCACCCCGAGCGCGTCGCTCGAGCCGACTTCGCGGAAGGCTTCGGTCAGCTCGAGCATCACGTTCAGGGCGAGCGCGTTGCGCTTGTCCGGACGATTCAAGGTGATGGTGGTGATCGGTCCATCGATGTCGACCAGGAGGTGTTCGTAGCTCACGACGTCAGTGTCGCGCACCTTGGCCGTCTCGTGCGTCAGTGCGACTCAGCCTGCCGCCTGCAGTTGCAGTCCGCCGCCGTCACTGGTCAGTGTCAAGGTGTCAGCTTCGATCGCGTAGTCGACATCGCCCGACAGCACGGAGAGCACGGTTCGCTCCAACTCGTTCAACTCGTCGCTGCAGGCCTTCTTCGTCACTGCCAATGCGCCGATCGTGATCGTGCTATCCGTCACAGTCACCGAGCCGGACCCCGAGTTGCAGCCGGTCTGGACCGCAAGGGTGCCGTCGTCACCGATCACCAAAGAAGTCTCGGCACCGGCAGGAACCGAGGAGACCGCATCGTTGCGGACGAGTCCGGTGATCGTCCAGACGGTGCCCGTCAGTTCGAGGTCCGGCTTGGCCACTTCGAGGTCGGTCATCGTGACGGTCACGTCGGTTCCGGTGAGGACGAGTTGATCGCCGTTGCGGGCGATGGTCGGCCCCGAGGTGACGAGTTCCGAAATCCACATGTCCTGGTCCATGAGCGGCTGCTCGCACGCCATCTGGGTCGAGATCATCACGCCGACGGTCAGCACGCCGGCCTCCACGGTGTACCCGCCGTTCATCACGTTGCAGCCGGCGTTGATGCTCAGCGTGCCATCGGAGGTGAACGACATGATCAGCTCGCTGTCCGGCACCAAGGTCTGGCCGGTGACTTCGGTTGCGAGGAAGCTCGCGCCCGCGAGGCCGAGCTCATCGGTTACCGCAGGATCGGTGGCAGCGGTCGACGTGGGGGTCGTGGCTGCCGCATCGGTGGCTGCGGTAGTGGCTTCGGTGGTGGTTGCCGGAGGATCGTCGCTTCCGCATCCGACGGCCAAGAGGCCAATAAGTCCGGCAACAGTGAAGGTGGTGATTCGACGCATGGGTATCTGACGACTCCGACTCGTGATGGGTTCCGCGATGTGACGAAGTTCAGCCACATCACCAAATCCTAATGGGTGCCCGCGGTGAGTTGCCGGACCTCAGTCGCTGAAGGTCAGCTCGCATGTGACGTTTTTTGCCTCGACCTCCCTGAGACCGTCGACGTCGTACTTCCACGCTCGCGACGTGCCCGGTCGAGCGGCGCCCGCGGCGCCCAGGCAAGGGTTGCCACGATAACCCCGATCCCCACCACGATGAACGCCCCGCTCACTCCGGCAATCGCCAGCAGCGGCGCACCGAGAGCGAGTCCAACCGGACGCAACCCCTCGCCGAGTGCGCCCTCGACGCCGAACACCCTCCCGCGGACCTCGGGGGCGACAACCTCCTGCAGATTTGTCGACAGTGAGGTACTTGCAAGTGCAATTCCCACGCCAGCGATCAGGAAGACCGCCGCGGTTCCGATGATCGGGAGCAATCCCGCCGCCGCTAGGCAGACACCGACCACCAACATCGGTGCGTTGATCGCCCCCTTGGCCACCTTTCCTGCCAGAAGAGCGCCGATAAGAACTCCCGCTGAGACCATCACCTCCAACACGCCGTA